>JAHZJA010000442.1 GCA_022601155.1 Deltaproteobacteria bacterium
CCACCGGATATCGGGGCATTGAGAGCGTTGGGCCGCGCAGACGCTCGGGTGGACCGCTCGGTAGCTTGGGGGGATGGGTCACGAGCCGTCGACCGAGCCACCGGACTCGGAACGCTCGGGAGCATCCGGTTGGGGCGTCGGACGTAGATCGGCGTCGACCGCGATACCCAGAGTCTTGGCGAAGAACCGACGCAGCTCGGCGTAGGCCGCCGTCAGCGGAGCCAGTGTGCCGTCGAGATCGTCGGGCGCGGCCACCAGCAGGCCATACATGCGGTTGGCTCTGACCATCCCGCTGATCCCCTTGAGGGCATGGGCCCCACGCTGGAGCTCGTGGAGGTCCCCCGCGTGCTGTGCCGCCTGCATCTGGCCCAGCAGATCGCTCGCGCGATGGAGGAACAGCTCCACCAGCGACTGCACTGCGCTGTCGTCGGCGTCGTAGTTGTCGTAGAGCCACTCGAGATCGCACGGCGCATCGGCCCCGCGGCCAGGTGAGGGGTCGGGCGTCGGATCGAACGATGGATCCGGGGTCGGGTCGGGCTCGGAGACCATCGGCCGGCCCGGAGCGAAGCGCCGCATCACGCGGACCAGATCTCGGCGGACGATCGGCTTGCTCACGTACGCGTTCATCCCCGAAGCCAGGCAGCGCTCCCGATCGGCCGGCATCGCGTGGGCGGTCATCGCAACGATCGGGAGTTGTCGGGGGCCCCCTTCTCGGCGGCGGAGCTCGGCGGTCGCGGCAAGCCCATCCATCTCGGGCATCTGCACGTCCATCAACACCAAGTCGTACTGCACCACCTCGATCAGCTCCAACGCCTCGCGACCGTTGGCGGCCAGGTCGACCCGGCAGCCCAGGTCCATCAACATCCGCTGCGCGACCTTTTGGTTGACCACGTTGTCCTCGACCACCAGCACGCGCCGGCCCCGACCGGGCTGATCGGCGAGGGTCTTGCTGTCGACCAGCGAGCGGCCCGCGGTGATGGTCGAGCGTCCCTCCTCGTGGCGCTGGTCCCAGGCGGTGGCCAAGACGTTGAGGAGGTCCGATTGATGGACGGGCTTGACCAGGTACGCGGCACAGCCCGCAGCACGGATCTCGTCGACCGCGGTGCGGTGGGTGACCGAGCTGAGCATCACCAACACGGTGCCGTCGATCGCCGGATCGGCCTTGATCGCCCGTGACAGGACCAGGCCGTCCATTCCGGGCATGTGGTAGTCGATCACCGCCAGGTCGAAGGGGTTGCCCGCCACCGCGGCCAGTCGCAGGGCCTCCAGGGCCGAGGCTGCGCTGTCGCACTGGTCGTGATCGAAGCCCCAGCGGGTCAGCTGCTCGGAGAGGACCTGACGGTTGACCGGGTGATCGTCGACCACCAACACCTTGCGGCCACGTAGATTCTCGGGGCTGATCTCGGGGCGACTGGGTGCCCCGAGCGTGAGCGCCACATCGAACCAGAAGGTCGACCCTCGATCCACGGTGCTGTCGACTCCAACCGTCCCGTCCATCAAGGCCACCAGCTCACTGACGATGGCCAGGCCCAGCCCCGAGCCCGCATGGACCCGAGCCGTGGACATGTCTACCTGCTGGAAGTGGTCGAAGACGGTCTCCTGGTGCTCGGGCGCGATCCCGATGCCCGTGTCTTCCACCGCGCAACGAAACACCATCCGTCCGTCGTCCCGCTTGCGATGGTCCACCGTCACGAGCACGTGCCCCACCTCGGTGAACTTGATCGCGTTGCTCACGAGGTTGAGCAACACCTGCCGAATGCGGCCGTGGTCTCCGATGACCGCGGTGGGCGTGCCCGGCACGTAGCGCGCGATGAGCTCGAGCTCCTTGTCACCCGCCGCCGCGGCCATGTGGTCGAGCACGTCCTCGACCAACGCACGCAGATCGAACGCGATCGTCTCCAGCATCATCTGACCCGCCTCGATCTTCGAGAAATCGAGCACGGCGTTGAGCAGGTCGAGCAAGGCCACACCCGAGGCATGCGCCGTGGTGGCGTAGTCGCGCTGATCTTCGGCCAGCCGGGTATCGAGCAAGATCCCCAGCATGCCCAGCACCCCGTTCATGGGGGTCCGGATCTCGTGGCTCATGTTGGCGAGAAAGCGGCTCTTGGCCTCCGCCGCGGCCTCCGCCGCGTCGCGAGCCGCCGCCAGCTGGGCCAGGGCACGCCGACGCAGCGTCTCGAACGCATAGCCGGCGACCGCCAGCGCGACCGTCATCGTCCCCAAGGCGATGGCCTTCCGCCGTGCGAGCGCGGGATCACCCGGCGTGTACTCGACCAGACCGATCAGCAGCAGCAGGCTGACGCCACACCAAATCCACCCCGCGCGGCGGCCCAGCAGGAGGGTCATCAAGATCGGGGTGCCCACGAAGACGACGGCTGGTGGCGCATCGACACCGCCGTTGGCCGCCCCGTCGATGAGCCCGAGGGCCGAGGTGATCAGCGCCATCCCATGCCCGGCCACCCACAACGGACCGCCAAAGCGGAGCACACCGAGCAAGACCAGCGCCAGGATCCACATCCCCAACAGCAGCCACAGCTTGTCGCCATCGCCCGTCGCCAGGATGTCGATGGCGGGCAGCGGAAACGTCACGACCGCCGACAGCAGCAGCGCGACCGCCAAGCGACGCCGACGCAGATCGTCGCCCTCTTGCTGTCGCTGCTCGGGAGGAATGAAGCGATCGGTGATCGCCACCAGCCAAGACGTGGTTCGGCCGTAGGCGCCGGTCTTCGGCTGCTGTCGATCTCCCACGAATCGGGGGAGCATACGCTCCTGGACACCCTCTCGTCTCGCGCCATGGTGCGACACGTCAAGTCTCCCCGACACCTCGCCCCCGACCCTCGATCAGGGCTCGTGCAGTGGCCGGGTCATCAGCAGCTGGGCATCGAACGTGCTGAGCAACGTCCGAATTCCTGGGTTTTCTTTGGCCTCGGCCTCGACGGCGGCTCGGTGCACGGCACGGCGTTCCTGCGCCACCAAGACGATGCTCGGGAGCTCGGGAAGCATGGGCTCGCCTTCGGCCAACTCTATGGTGAACAACGACCCGAGGTGATCGCGGGTGGCCTGCTCGAGCTGGGCCCGCATCTGCGGGTGGCGCGTCAGTTCCGTGAACGCGAAGCTGCCGCGCGGCGCAGCCACGCGCAGGGCACCGCCGGCCAGCGACACCAAACCAAGCTCTCCGAGCACTGCAGCCAGGAACTCGTCGCCCTCACGGATACGGCCGACCAGCAGCTCCCACGCCTCGAACGGGGTGCACGACTCCCAGGCGATCGCATCGGCCGCGGGCGGCGGCGGCAAGCACGGACCTGCCCCTGTCCGAATCGCGGGGGTGTCGGTGGCCGCCGCTCCATTGGAGGGGCCGGGCCCTCCATTGGCTGGAGCCGCGGCGGCGTGCGGCGTCGAGGAGGCTCCGTCGGATTCCGGAGGCGACTGATCGGGCGTCATCACCCCGCCCTCGCGCGCCATGTCCCACAGCTTCGCGGTGAAGCTGTTGCCATCGCTCGGCGGGGCGGACGGAGCCGTTGCTCCCGCTCCCGCTACGGCTGTGGGCGCTGCAGCTGGGGACGGCACGACCGACAACGCGGGCCGTCCCGACCCGGACGCGGGGGGCTGCTCCTCGAACACGGGTGGCGCTGGAGGTACGAAATCGGAAGGTGCAGCCGCGGGGCTCGGCTCATGCTTGGCCGCGAACGACGGCGTCGAAGATGACGCCGTCGGCCCGTCGGCGAACGGGGGAATCTCCGCTGGGGCGAACGACGGCGCCGAAGATGACGCCGATGGCCCGTCGACGAACGGGGGAATCTCCGCTGGGGCG
>JAHZJA010000005.1 GCA_022601155.1 Deltaproteobacteria bacterium
ACCACCACGGTGTCGCGGTTGATCGGAGACCCTGGCCTCGTGCTGGTGATGTACAGGGTGGAGGTCACGTTGCCCGACCCGGTGACGACCAGCCCCGACCACGACGCGCACGCATGGGTGTCGCTGGCGCAGGTGCACGAGCGCCTCGACCCCTCGGTCGCCGCCGTGGTGGCCCGGTGTCGCTATGGCCTCGACGGCTGAGTGGCGCTGGCGGCAGGGACTCGGCTGAGCAGCGCGGCCAGGCTCCAACCGGCGACCGAGACGACCACCGCCAGCCCGGCGAAGGCGGCTGCGATCGTCCACTCGTCGCTGATGAACCCCACGACGGGCGCGAGGACCAGCAGCAGCAGGTTCTGCGCGAACCCATTGACCGACAGCACCGTGGCTCGTGCCGTGTCGCCGACCTCGCGGTTGATGTACGTGGTGAACATCGGGCGAGCGATGCCCACGACGACCTGACCCAGCACCATGATCGCGATGCCCACCGTGCCGACGAAGCTCGACAGCAGCAGGTACTGCACCATCAGGAGCGCGGGGAGCCCGAACATCAGCAGGCGTTCGTCGACCTTCGGGCCCCAGCGCCCGAGCGTCATCGATGTCCCCGCGCTGACGAGCAGCCACAGCAGATACACGGGCCCGAAACCCTCGAGGGCGATGCCCGCTTGCGCCAGATAGGGCTGCTGGTAGCGCAGGCCGACGAGCAGCGTGGAGATGACGGTTCCGCTCAGCAGCACCAGCAGCGTCAGCCTTCGACTGTCACGCAGCGAGCGCAGCCCAAAGGCCACGATCTCGCGGGCGGACAGGTCCTGGTGGCCCCCGACACGGCGCGGCTCGAACAGCAGCAGGCTGACCACCAGTGCCATCAGGCAGCACACGCCAGCGACCAGCCACGGCAGCAAGTAGTCGACCGAGGCCAGCAGCCCGCCGCCGATGGCCCCGATGCCGTTGCCGGCCATGCGCAGCGAGAAGCCTCGACCCTTGACCTTGGTGTAGTCGTCTTGGCGGTCGAGGATCCCCAGTGACTCATAGATGAGCGCCGCGTCGGTCCCGGACTCGAACGCGATGTGGGCTCCCAGCAGGCAGGCACCCACCAGATACACGACCACCGAGGCGTCGAGCATGCACAGCACGCAAAACGCTACCTTGAGCGCCGCCGAGATGGTCAACGTGCGACGACGGCCGAATCGATCGGACAAGACGCCGCTGGGGACCTCGAGCAATACCTGGCATGCCGACTGCGCAAACAGCAGCCACATGATCTCCGTGAAGCTCAGTCCTCGTGCCTGAAAGTAGACGACGTGGATCGAGATCCAAAAGGCGACATTGCCCAAGAAGACATACGCATAGTAGAGCTTGATGTTCAAGCGCGCGCGCCGGGCCTCGTAGGGCGTCGCCGGCCCGTTCATCCGCAGCGCCTCGCGTCCCGCAGGGGGCAAGCCCCGACGATCTCATCGGCCATCCTGCGAGAGATTGTCTCTTGCATGGCACGGTACTCTCGTTCGAATCGGCCGCGGCCGGCCGCGTCGTCGCGGGCGATCTCGTAGACGACGACGAAGTTGCCCGTGCCTGGACTCGAGCGCTCCCGTGCCGACCGGTACGTCGCTACCTCGCGGTCCATCAGCCGCAGCGGCTCGATGTCGTCGAGGATCTGCTGCACGCTTCGTGCATTGTCGAAGGGGACCAACAGCGCTCGCATGCGGACGGTGAGCTCGGGCGACAGGCACTGGCCATGGCACTGCTGGAAGGCGTCGACGAAGGCGAGCACATCCTCGACGGACGGCCGCTCCGAGAGCACCAGCTGGATCTTGTCGGGCGACTTGCGGGCCAACGTGGCGCGCTGCTGCCATCGAGGCGGGAGTGCCTTGCGAACGTTGGCGCCGACGAGCTTGACCGAATTGTTGCCTGCCTCGTAGCCGTAGTACTCGTTGATGGCCATGATCCGGGCTCCGAGCACCTGGCCGTCGTAGACCGGTCCCCACTTGATGGCCTTGTGCTGCTCCTCGACGAAGTCCGGGGAGCTGTAGCTGATGTCCGAGATCTCGAGATAGGCGCCGCCGCCTGCCGCGAAGCAGTGGGGGAGGGCTTCGGTCTCCAGCGTACTTTGACGGTGTAGCCCGGTGGTCGGATCGGCCACGCCGTCGGCTGCGAACGTGGCGGGAATGGTGACCCCGGGGCGTGAGACCGGCTTGGGCTCGGGGAATACCGCGACGCGCCGGAGGAAGTCTGCGTGATCGGTGGCCACCACGATACTGCCGCGGTGGCGCTTGGCGAGCCGACACATCAAGCCAGCCCGGCTGAGCAGTGTGGCGACCATGGCATCGGGCTCGGCGTCGCGTAGGCCCTGGGACCCGAGCTCCCGTGCCGACACCGCAATGGCGCCCGAGGTGAACGAGGGCACCCAGAAACGGCCCTCGTTGAACCAATGGGGGCGTAGCGAGACACGTCGCCCGAGCGCGCGCGATGACGGCTCTGCCACGATCCGGTGGGCTTGCTCGGGGTGATCGAGCCCGGAGATATCGACCAGCAGGTTGGCGCTGCCGAGCCTCCCGTGCAGCGTTGCGGCGACGATCCGGGGACATGCCGCGACGATGGCATCGAGCTGCTCGGCCGTGGTGTCGTCGGCCACGACCACGGCCAGCCCGTGCTCGACCTCGGTGAAGGCGGTGGCGATCGCAGTCAGGACCTCGCGGAGCCCTCGGGCGTCGGCGGTGGAGCGGCCGATCACCCCAAACTCGTCGCCGGACAGGTACATGAAGGCGTGGGCGCCCAACCGCTCCGCGGTCCTGCGCGCCGGGTTGAAGATCCGACGCACGACCTCCTCGGTCAGCGCGCGCCCGTACAGATCGTTGATGGCCTGGGTCTTGTCGAGGTCGCACAGCGCCAGCGTGATGCTCTCGCCTGCGGCAACCCGGCGGGCGAGGACCTGTGTCGCCTGGGAGCGTGGGGGCAGCTGCGATGACTTCACGACCCGCCCGTGGTGCTCGGTGGCCTGCTGTGCGCCGACCGGGCCGAGATCGACCTCGACCGCGAGGTATCCCCGATGGGCGTGGGCCTGGATCGAGGTGGAGGTCGCAAGGAGGCCGGGGGCTTGGAGCAGGCGCAGCACCTGCTGAGCCACGGGGTGGGGCTCCGCACCGCGGACCACGACGCACTGGTCGACGAGCTCGCACCGCGTCCCGCCCTCGACCGCGGGCCTGGTGCCGCGGACGGGCATCTGCACCGGGCTCAGTCCTCCGCGTCGGATGACGCCCGTGGTGCCCTGCTTCGACCACGAGCACCACAGCTGTCCGCCTTCGTCTCCACCTTCGCGGAGGCGTCCCAGCAGCTCGGTCAGCGAGGGCAAGGATGGAGGGTGACCACCGGATCGATCGATGCGCTGCCACGTGGCGCCATCGTGCTCGAACCGGCTGGAGTCTGATGCCGGGGCTTTCGCCCAGGCGGCCACGACGGAGGGAATCTTGGTGAGGAGCTGATGCACGGTGCCCTCGGTCACGTCATTCGGAAGCGCACGGCTTCGATGGCCACCAGCGCGGCTGCGTGCGGGTCGAGGTCTTGGGTGGAGAACCGGCACGCGGCGGAGGGATCGGGATCGGACCCAAAGCGCAGCGTGATCGCGTCGCTGGCGGCCGTCATTCCGGCCACGACCACCCGACCGCGCTGCGCCAGGCCGTCGAGCAGTCGCTCGACAGTCGCCATCAGCCACGGCAGCTCCATCGCACCTCGGCGCCTGGCATCCGCCTGCGGTGAAGCGCTCGACGGCAGGGGCGATCCATCGCAGGCCAGCACGATGTGGTCGTCGCGGGTGGTCCACGCAAGCTGTCCCGCGAGCAGCTGTTGGTGGAGCGCTTGCGCGTGATCGGCGAGTGCGGCCTGGTCGGTCAGCTCGTGATCGGCGAGCACCGCGTCCAGCAAGGTCGCGGTGTCGACCGGGGTGGCGTTCCAGGCCCGGGCCAGGGCTGCCGCGCAGCCACGACGCGGGGTCGGATCCCAGCCGTCGACTGTGACGCGGTGCAGCGCAGGATCGCGGTGCTCTCGGAACACGGCGGCGCTCTCCTGGATCGTGGCGATGTGCTCGGTCTGCGGGGCATCGAGGCAGATGTACGCGCGGCCCTGGTCCTCCAGGCCAGCCTGCAGCGCGACCCGGAGAAAGTGCCGCGGCACGGACTTGGGCCGCCAGCCCCACGACTCGTCGCGACCGTCGAGGCTCTGGTAGATGTAGCGGTCGGCCCCCTGCAGCTCGCTCGTCGCCGGCCGCCGCTGGCTGTGCTCCATGGTCTGCGAGCGCACGAGCACGTCGAGATCGGTCGGCAAGACATGCACGTGGGCATGGGTATCGCCGCGGTCGGACGCATGAAATCGGCAGATCGCCGACCGCCCGTGCTCGTACGCAGACGCGACTGGCCCCCAACCGGCTCGTACCCGTCGCGCGATCTCTTGTTGGGCCACCCGCACGCGCTGGTAGTGGACCGGCGGTTGGTCCTCCATCGATTGGTAGTGGGTCGAGGTCGCGATCAGGAAGTGCCCGGGCACGACGGGGCGCACGTCGGGAAACACCCGGATCGAGTCGCTCTCGTACAGCACGACCATGATCTCGTCATTCGAGCAAAATGGGCATCGTGCGATCGTCTCGGCTTGGGGAATGCTCATCGTGCACCTCCGGCCGAGCTCTCGAGCGGTCCCGTCGTGCTGGCGGCGTGCGGGGAGCAGCGTCCGCTGGCGCCACGAGACCGGCGGATTGCGAGCACCGACTGACCGACCAGTCGTGCCGCCGTGTCGACATCCTCGACGGTGTTGAACCGCCCGATGCCAAACCGCAGGCTCGACTGCGCCTGTCGAGGGGTCAGGCCCATGGCCGTCAAGATGTAGCTGGGTTGCAGCCGCGACGACGTGCATGCCGAGCCGGTGGAGACGGCGAGCTTGCTGCGGGTCGACTCGAGGAGCGTCTCGGAGTCGACATCGTCGAAGGTGATGTTGAGGTTGCCGGGGAGGCGGTGGTCCGCATCACCATTGCAGCGGATGCCGGGCAGTATCGACTGGAGGTTGTCGAGCAGCCGCGTTCGGAGCTCGAGCAGCCGCCTGGACTCGTCGTCGAGCTGCGCACTGACGATGTCGCTGGCCATGCCCAGGCCCGCGATGAGCGGTACGGGGAGTGTGCCACTGCGCAATCCCGCTTGTTGTCCTCCGCCGCCGCACAGCGGGGTCAGGCGCAGGCCACTGCGGACGAACAGGGCGCCGACGCCCTTGGGCCCGTAGCACTTGTGGCCGGAGATCGACAGCAGATCCACCTGCATTGCGTGGACGTCGATGGGGATCTTGCCGAACGTCTGCGTCGCGTCGGTGTGGAACAAGACCTCGTGCTCTCGGCAAAGACGGCCGATCTGCGCCAGAGGGTTGATGGTTCCCACCTCGTGGTTGGCATGCATGATGGACACCATGACGGTCTGCGGGCGCATGGCCTGCGCCACGTCGGTGGGGTCGACGCGGCCGGTCGCATCGACGGGGACGACGGTGAACTCGCAACCGAAATCCACGAGCGACTTGGCGACGTTGAGCACCGAAGGATGCTCGACGGCCGAGACCACGACGTGGGCACCGGGGCGACGCATCGTCTCGCTCAGCAGCGCGATCTCGTTGGACTCGGTCGCGCCGCTGGTGAACACGACCTCGTGGGCCTGTGCTCCCAAGACCCGCGCAACGCTGCGTTGCGCCCGATCTACGGCATCCTCAGCGTCCCATCCGTAGGGGTGGTGGATGCTCGCGGGGTTGCCAAAGCGCTGCGAGAAGAACGGCAGCATGGCATCGACGACACGAGGATCGCAGGGCGTCGTTGCGTGATTATCGAGGTAGATACAATCAACCGTCATCGTCGTCGTCTTCTGATCGCCAGTGCCGCGATGCACCGTCCGGGTGCCGAGCGTTCACGCGCCGATGCGGCGATCGGGTCGAGTGTTTCGTCGAAGGTCGACTCGAAAGCGCTCCATCTCGCGCTCGAATGGGCCGCGCTGTGGCGGTGGAACGGTCCACCATGGACAGGGGTATTGAGGGTCGAAGTTGCCGCGTGACAACGTTGGTTCACGCCAAATCGGGGAAGCCGTCCCATGATCGATTCCGCCCCGCGACGGCCCGGAGCCCGCCGGGTTTCAGCCGCGGAAGACCGTCGTTCCACCAGCGCGCGGCCATCCCCGGCTCGCATTCGCGCCCGTGGTATCCGTGATCGCGCGTGGCGAGCATCGGGCACATCGCGGTGGGATTGGCCGCGGGCCGTGCATGGTCGTCGCGAGTGCCGAAGGGGGGATTGCGAGCACCGATGATCGGGTTGGTGGCGCTGTCGCTGCTGTCGGACGCCGACGTGGTGGCGTTTGCTCTCGGCATTCCCTACGAGGCGACGTGGGGGCATCGCGGCGCGACGCACTCGCTGGCGTTCGCGGCCGCGATGGGGGTGCTGGCCGCGGTCGCATGGCCACGGATCGACCGAAGCCGCCGCGCCGCGTGGGGCCTGGTCGCCGCGTTGGTCGTCGCCAGCCACCCGCTGCTCGATGCGTTGACCGATGGCGGCTTGGGTGTCGCATTGGCGTGGCCCTGGTCCGATGCGCGCATGTTCGCTCCGTGGCGCCCCCTACCCGTGGCGCCGATCGGTCGACGCCTGCTGTCGGGGTGGGGCATGCGAGTGATGGCGACCGAGACCCTCGTGTTCGCCCCGCTGCTGCTGTACGCCCTGTGGCCTCGTGGCCGCGACCCAGCCGCGGCTGGGCGCCCCGGGGCGTAACTGCCACGGGGCGAGAGACGGTCGGTGGATCTGCATGGCGCTCGCTCGTCGACGGTCGAGCGCGATACGGTCATCGGCGCCCGGCTCCTTCGATTCGATGTCAGTCTCCACGGCAACCCACCAAAAGTCCTCGACGCCGCCTCCGAACGCGGAGCGTCCGCCCGGGCCTCCGCCGCGTCGCGGAGGGCTGCACTCACTGGGCTACTTCTGGCGCTTTGCCTCGGATCCGCTGGGCTTCGTGGAGCAGCGGTTCGAGCGGTACGGCGACATCTACTACGCGCCTTCGGATGGCCAGGGGCTGTTCGTGCTGCGCCATCCCGACCACATCCGCGAGGTGTTGGCGCTGCGCTCGTCCAAGTTTCGCAAGCAGCACAGCGCCATGCGTCGGCTGTCACAGGTGCTGGGCCAAGGGCTGCTGACGGCGGACGGCGAGGCGTGGAAGCGGCACCGCACGATGATCCAGCCCGCGTTCCACCGCGCGCGCCTGTCGTCCTACGCCGCGCTGATGGTGGAGCAGACCGAGCGAGCGATCGCCGACTGGAAGGATGGGGAGGTCCGGGACATCGGCCGGGAGATGGTCGACCTCACCTTGCAGGTGGTCAGCCGAGCCCTGTTCAGCCACGACGCGGGGGGGCAGACCGACACGGTGGCGAGCGCGATGACGACGCTCAACACGGTGATGGGTCGGCCCGACCTGCTGCCGCGGTGGATGCCTTCGCCGATGCGCGCCAGGGTGCGGCGGGTGGTCGGGCAGCTGGACGGGCTGGTCTACGATCTCATCGACCAGCGGCGGGAGGCGGTAGCCCGAGGCGGTGCACGGGGCCACGACGACCTTCTGCAGTCGCTCGTGGTGGCCGTCGATGAGCAGGGCGGTGGAGGCCTGTCGCGCAAGGAGGTTCGCGATGAGCTGGTGACGCTGCTGTTGGCTGGACACGAGACCACCTCGCATGCGCTGTCGTGGACGTGGCTGCTTTTGTCGCGCAATCCCGGGCATCGTCAGCAGCTGCACGACGAGCTGGACCAGGTGCTGCAGGGCAGGGTGCCCGCGTTCGACGACCTGCCTGCACTGCCGCTGAGCGAGCGGGTGCTCAAGGAGTCGATGCGCCTGTTCCCGCCTGCGTTCGTCTTGGCCCGCCGCGCGGTCGAGGACACGCAGATCGGAGGCTACGCGGTGCCGGCCGGGAGCGAGGTGATCATCTGGACCCGGATGACGCATCGAGACGCTCGCTTCTATCCGGCCCCCGAAGTGTTCGACCCCGACCGCTTCACGCCCCAAGCCGAAGCCGCGCGACCCAAGATGTCCTACCTGCCATTCGGTGGTGGTCCGCGGGCGTGCATCGGAGCGCAGTTCAGCCTCGTCGAGGCGCGACTGGTGCTCGCGACGATCGCCCGACGCTTCGAGCTGGACTTGCTGCCGGGGCAGCGGGTGCGGGAAAAGCCCGGGGTCACGCTCGCTCCGCGGGGGGCCCTTCGCATGCGTCTGCGTCGACGGGCATGATGGAGGGGCGAGCCCGACACGGGGGGCCCGGTGGCTGGCTGGTGTTCATCTGCGGCGACCCCGGCACCGCGTCGGCGGAAGTTGCGCAATCGTGCGCGGCACTCGGGGTAAGTGCGTGGCGTTCAACGTCCGACGTTGTGCGCCTCGTTGACGCCGATGGGCCGTCGAAAACCGGCTAGAGTTGTTCGCGGTGAGTCTTGCTCGCACTGTGCGCCTGGCGTTGAACCCGCAGGTCCGCGCGGAGACGCTGCCGCTCGATCCCCAGGAGTACTTCGTGCTCTCCCGGGTCGAGGGCCAGCCCAGTGTAGGGGAGATCATTGGCGTCAGCGGTCTGGGTCCTGCGGTCACCGAGCAGATCTTGGAGAAGCTGCTGGAGCTGGGTGCCCTGGCTCGGGTGGAAGCGCCCGCACGACCGTCCACCCCGACCAGGCCTCCCCATGAGCGTCGGGCTCGGGCGGACGAGCGCCGTCGGACCCGGCTCCGTCAGCAGCTGGCCGCGCAAGTGCGTCCTCCCGCTGGCGCGGCCAAGCCGCAGCGTGCTCCCACCGGCACCGCCCACGCCGTAGCCTCTCCTCCTCCACCGCCGCCGCCCGAACCGGAGCCCGAGCCACTCCCCGACACCGTCTTCATCGAACCGGTCCCCGGCGACGATGCTCGCCTCGACCCTTCGTTGGGCCTGGCGGTGTACGACCAGCGCGTGCTGCTGGCGATGGACGACCGGCGACAGACCCTCAGCCCGTACGAGTTCTTGGGGTTGGCACCGACCGACGACCTCAAGGCGATCCGTGCCGCGTTTCGTGACGCGAGTCGGCGTTTTCATCCTGACGCGTACCACGGGCGCTCCCTCGGCTCGTTCGGGGGCGTGATGTCCCGGCTGTTCGTCGATGCCAAGGCTGCCTACGGTGCCCTACAGCGGGCCGATGTGCGGGCGCCCTTGGTGGCCGAGCGCGAAGCGGAACTCGAGCGTCGTCGGCAGCGGCAGCAGCAACGGCGTGAGGCTGCCGCTGCGGCCGAGGCGCTCGCGCGAAACGAACGAGAGGCCGAGGCGGCACAGCGTCGCGCGGCCCGGGCTGCCCAACGAGCAGAGCGGGAACGAGAGCGGATCAACACCGCCCGACGGGCCAAGGTGGCCGAGTACCTCCAGGGCGCGGCCGCGGCCGAGGGGATGGAGAACTTCGCTGCCGCCGCCAACAACTACCGGCTGGCGCTGCAGATCGAGCCCGAGGACCAGGACATCCGCGCGCGGTGGGAGTCCACACGCGCGAAGGCCCGTCGGATTCGCGCCAAAGACGCGTATTCGCGGGCATGCTCCCTCATCGACCTCGGCCATGCGTCCGAGGCCACGCCGTTGCTGGTGGAGGCGGCCCAGGCCGACCCCACGACCGAGCACCTGGCCCACGCGGCCGATGCCGTGCGCGACCAGGACCCCGTCCAAGCCCGAGAGCTGGCCATGGCCGCGTTGCGGGCCATGGGGGAAGAGGACAAGGAGGGCAAGGTCAAGCGTCGGCCGACGGTGGAGGCCGATCTACGCCTGATGATCGGGCGAGCGTTCTTGGCTGCGGGGCAGTCTCAGTCGGCGCGGCAGCAAGCGGTGCTCGCCCAGCGGCTGCGCCCCTCCGATCCCAAGGCGCGCGCTCTTCTCAAATCGGCCAAAGTGACCTAGCCTCGCTGCCTGGACACGTCCCTGGGATGGCGTGACCACCAGTGAGCGCAAGCATGGAGAACGTCGTCGGCATCGACCTGGGCACCACGAACACCTGCGTCGCGATCGTCGAGGACGGGGTGCCGACGGTCATTCCCAACAAGGGTGGCTACAAGACCACGCCATCGATGGTGGCGATTTCCGAGAGCAGCAAGCGGCTGGTCGGACACATCGCCAAGCGGCAGGCGGTCACCAACGCGCAGAACACCGTGTATGCCGCCAAGCGGCTGATCGGGAGGCGCTGGGAATCCCCGGCGGCGCACGCGGTGCAGCAGTCGTGCCCGTACACGGTCGTCGAAGGGCCGCACGGTGACGTGCGCATTCGGCTGCGGGACAGCGTGTACTCCATCCCCGAGACCTCGGCGTTCATCCTCCAAGAGATGAAGCTCGTCGCCGAGCAGTACCTCGGTGGAACGGTGGAGCGGGCCGTCATCACGGTGCCGGCCTACTTCAACGACAACCAGCGCCAGGCCACCAAGGACGCCGGTCGCATCGCTGGCCTCGACGTCATTCGCATCATCAACGAGCCCACCGCCGCAGCGCTCGCCTACGGGTTCGGTAAGGACCTCGAGCGCAAGGTGGCCGTCTACGACCTGGGCGGCGGTACCTTCGATATCTCGATCCTCGACATTGGACGCGGGGTGTTCGAGGTGATCTCGACCGCAGGCGACACGTTCCTCGGCGGTGAGGACTTCGACGTGCGGGTGATGGACGCGCTGATCCAGTCGTTCCAGGAGAAGACGGGCGTCGACGTCGCCGACGATCGCATGGCCCTGCAGCGCATC
This sequence comes from Deltaproteobacteria bacterium, assembly GCA_022601155.1. GTDB lineage: Bacteria > Myxococcota_A > Polyangia > Nannocystales > Nannocystaceae > Paraliomyxa. The sequence goes on from JAHZJA010000005.1 coordinate 10,752, forward strand.
AAGGACGCGGCCGAGAAGGCGCGGTGCGAGCTGTCGGTGGCCCGCGAGGCGCTGGTCGATCTGCCGTTCCTGTACACGACGCCCAGCAGCCAGACGTTCCACATGCAGGAGCCGCTGTCGCGCGACACGCTGGAGGAACTCACCCGCGACCTGGTCGAGCGCACGATCAACATCTGCGACAAGACCCTGCGCGACGCGAAGATCGACAAGAGCGACCTGGACGACGTGATCCTCGTCGGCGGCATGACCCGCATGCCGCTCATCCAGTCGCGTGTGGCCGAGTTCTTCGGGCTCGAGCCCTGCAAGGGTGTCCATCCCGACGAGGTCGTGGCGCTCGGGGCGTCGATTCAGGCCGCGGCGCTGGTCGACGAGGCCATCGACGTGCTGCTGCTCGACGTCACGCCCCACAGCCTGGGCATCATGATCGTCGGCGGCTACTTCCACCGCCTCATCGAGCAGAACACCACCGTTCCCACCGAGGCGTCGCACATCTTCACGACCGTGCGCGACAACCAGACGTCGGTGAAGATCCTCGTGCTCCAGGGGGAGAACGACAAGGCGACCGACAACGAGCTGCTGGGAGAGTTCATCCTCAGCGGCCTGCGCAAGGCCCCCAAGGGCGAGGTGGAGGTCGAGGTGACGTTCTCGATCTCGGCCGACGGCTTGGTCAGCGTGGCGGCCAAGGACCTCGAGACCGGTCGAGAGCAGAGCATCACGGTCACCGCGACCTCGGGCCTGACCGAGGACGAGCTCCAAAAACTGGTGGAGAGCAGCCAGCACTACATGGTCGAGGTTCGGGCGTCCGAGGAGTTCGAGCGCCAACGGCAGCAAGCCGAGCGCCTCATCGCCGACGTGCGGGACCTGTTCCCCCAGGTGCAGGGCATCATGAGCGGAACGAGCTTTGGCCGCGACGCCATCTCCAAGGCGGAGGGCGTACTCGACCGGGCCGAGAAGGGCATCAAGAGCCAGGACGCCCGCAGCCTCGAAGAGGTCGTCGAGAGCCTCGAGCGCACGCTCAACATGTTCCGCGGCGTGGTCAGCAAGACCGGTCTCGTCTAGGTAACCCGCGTAGGGCAGGCCCGTGCGACTGCGCGTGCTCAGCTACAACATTCACAAATGTATCGGCGGCATCGACCGCCGC
>JAHZJA010000443.1 GCA_022601155.1 Deltaproteobacteria bacterium
GATTGCTGCGGTCCTTGTCCAGCGCGATGTACAAGAAGATCGGACACGACTGTAGCGGTGTGATCACGTGGTACTGCTGCTGCAGCGTGATCAAGATGTCTTCGAGCCGAGCGTCGATGCCGAGCTTGTTCATCACCGCGATCTTGGCGCGGACGACCGAGGCATTGCCGGCTGCGGCAACATCGATGGGAAATCCATTGATGTGGCGGGAGCCGAGGCTCCGCCCGCTCTCGTAGTCGACCACGGCCATGGCCAACATCCCGGGGATGCTCGCTCCCTCCTGCAGGGCTCGGATCACCGCCGCCTTGGAAATCCGTGACGGGGCACCGGCTGCCTCGACGTCTTCGTTGGAGTTGGCGGCGGCGGGTGGCTCCGGCGATGGCTTGGGCGGCGTGGTGCGCTCGCGAACGATGCCCTCGTCGGCTCTACGTGCCGCCTCGAGCAGTGCCTGGTTGAGCGCGATCGGGTCGTGTTGTCGGTCACCACGGTGCGTCGTCAGCTCGATGCGAGGGGTCGCCCACGACATGACCTCGCACAGGGCGTCCAGGCCCCGGAGTTCTTCGACGGTGCAGCCGACCAATTTCCCTTCGGCCATGTCGACCACGCCGCGTTGTCCATTCCCCACGATGTACAGCCGACACGTACGGCGCTCCATCTCTAGCAGCTGCAACAGGCCCGCCAGCGTCACCCCGGTCATCGCGGCGCGGTCGCGTGCGCGCAGCGAGCCCGCGCAGGTCTGCACGAGCATGGGAAAGTCGATCGGCTTGTCGATCACAGACGTGACGCCATGCTGGCGGGCGTCGAGCTCGATGTCGCGGGTACCGAAGGCCGTCACCATGATCACGGGTACGTGAAGCTGGTGGGAGACCATCTGCGCCACCAACGTCATCCCGTCCATGACCGGCATGCTCACATCGGTGAGCACCAGATCGATGGGCTCCCGCAGCAACACGTCGAGCGCCGCCGCGCCGTGGTAGGCGATCTTGACCTCGACACCGGGCAGCTCCGCGGTCAGGCCGTCCGCCAGGGTTCGGGCGAACACGGGCTCATCGTCGACGATCAAGATCGACCGCCCTGCGAGATCGGATGCCGTCGTGCTCATCATCATGCCTCGCGGGTGGGGTGGGTGTTGGCAACGGGCAGGCTGACCACCGCACACGTGCCGTCCCAAGGGCGGCTGTCCAGCCTCAGTTCGCCACCCAGTCGTCGCACGAGGCGATCGACGATCGCCAGGCCAAGGCCGGTCCCGGTGCGCTTGGTCGTATAAAACGGCTGGATCACCCGTCGAATCTGGGAATCGCTGATGCCCAGCCCATTGTCGATGACCAAGATCTCGACACGGGTGCCCACGAGCCTGGCGGTCATCTCGATCTGTGGCGCATCGATGCCGTCGATGGCTTCGATGGCGTTGCTGATGAGGTTGATCAGGATCTGGTACAGGGCACGGGGGTCGACGAAGATCGGCGCGGTCGACGAATCGTCGAGCTGGAACTGCACATTGGCGCGGAGGATGTCCGGGCGCACCAGCGCCCCCACCTTGTCGAGGATGGAGCCCACCGTGACCACCTCGAGCTGGACGCTCTCGTGGGCGGTGAAGCTTCGCAGCGACCGCAGCAGATGTTCGATGCGTCCGACCTCGTCGAGCACATGGTCGAGGTATTCGTAGGTCTTGGCGCGTTCGAATTTCTCGAGATTGGAGCGTAGAACCGTCAACGCCGTCTTGATGGAGTTGGTGGGATTGCCGAGCTCGTGGCGGATGCCCGACAAGAAGTGCCCGATGTTCTTGGACAGATTCACCGACTGTGCGATGGACTCCAGGCGCTCGACCTCGGTGATGTCGCTCGCGGTCACCACGTAGTTCTGCTCGCCCGGATAGACCCCGGTGACCGGTCGCACCGTGGTCGTCAGCCGGCGACGTTCGCCATTGACCCGAACCTCGAGGGTTCCGTCCCAGGTCCGTCCGTCTCGAAGCTGCGGCCACACCTCCGAGGACAGCGGCACGCCATCGGCGAACAGGAGTCGGCCTGCGCCGTTGCAATACTCTGTCGTGCCCGAGACCGAGAGCACCGCGATGGCATCGCTCGAGTTCTCGAATGCGGCGTACAGGTAGCGAAGGGCGCTCTCGCGCCGTTCTTCGTCGGAGACGTCCCGCTGCACCGCTAGGTAGTGGGTGGCGACCCCGCGGTCATCGAGGACGGGCTCGATGTACCACTCCACCACGAACGGCGTGCCATCGACGCGATAGTTGATGGCCCGGCCCTCGAAGGGCAAGCCCTCGTCGAGCCGCTGCCTCAGACGGGCGATCGTGCCTCGGTCGGTGGCGGGCCCCTGGAGCAGACGGGGACTGTGGCCCAGCACTTGCGACGGCCGATAGCCCGTCATCTTCGAGAACGCCTTGTTGACGAACAAGATCCTTGGCCCCGGGGCGTCGAGGTCGGCGTCGGTGACCATCACCGACTCGCGCATCCCTTCGACGACCAGCCCCAGTAGCGGCGGCAACTCAGTGTGCAAGTCTCGAGCGTCTCCCTCGACGGGCATCGTTGCCGTCCCTTGTTCGTTAGCATCGCCCGTGCCGTACGTCAGGCTTCTCCACTATATTGGGACAGCCCATCGGGCGGATGCTCGGTTTTCGAGGGCGGTCGAAGTCGATCCCCGACGCATGTCGAGCAAAGGTCAGCGGTTACCCTACAGCGGATGGGCGGGATCGCCCGGAGGCACTCCCCGTCGAGGTGCAGTGCAGCGTCGTCGGGGCACGACGATGATCTCGCGGCGTGTCTGAAGGCCGCGTGCCGGTCGCTAGTCGCCGAGCCGCCGCCGCGCCCGGTCGGCCAAGACGGTGGCCAGGCCCGGCCCCGCCGGCCTCCCCACGGCCGCGAGGCGCATGGCGTCGTCCATGAGGTCGTGTCCTCGCGCGGTCTCGAGGCCTACGATCAGCGCTCGCGTCGCCAAGGCCTCACCGCGGACCCAGCCGTTGGCCACCGGGTCGTTGGCGATCTTGGCCAGGATATCGGTGACCTCTGCCGACCGTTGCTGGCGATGCAGGCTCATCGCCAGACCCAGCTGCATCTGCGCGCGCTCGTCGGCGATACGATCGTCGTAGGCCAGGGCGGCTCGGTA
>JAHZJA010000444.1 GCA_022601155.1 Deltaproteobacteria bacterium
GGATTGTTGGCTCCTGGGTCGGAGCCGAAACGCCGCTGTACCGGGCTTACTGCAAGTTTTGGCGACACCGCCAGGAGCCAACAAGACGAGCGAGACATCGTGTCGGGTTTCACCACGGGCTGCTAGCCCTCCTGGGTGACGGCGTGCATGCCGTCGTCGCGCCGTGCGGTCGACCCGTGGTGCGAGTGGGTCTGCGATTCAGGCCGACCCGTCGACGCAGTGGCTGATGGGCTCGTTGAGGCGTCACTCCACCTGGACCCGCAGTCGCTTGCGGCCCCAGCCTCCCGCAGCTCCGTCGAACACCCCCGCGAGCGCGTGTCCGCACCCGGTGCAGTGACCCGCGTCGTCGAGCCGATACGCGCCCAGCCGATACCAGTCGCGCTCGATCAACACCGTGCTGCACTGCGGGCAGTAGGTCGACTGACCGGCTTCATCGTGGACGTTGCCCGTGTAGACATGGAGCAGCCCGTGGCGCAGCGCCTGGGCTCGTGCTCGCTGCAAAGTCTGGGGCGGAGTGCGTGGATGCTGGAGCATCTTGAAGTCGGGGTGGAACGCCGACAAGTGCAGCGGCACCTGTGGCCCCAGCTCGCGCACCATGAAATCGCAGAGCCGGTCGACCTCGTCTTCACTGTCGTTTTCTCCGGGGATGAGCAGGGTCGTGACCTCCAGCCAGACGTCGGTGTTGTGTCGAACCCACCGTAGGGTGTCGAGCACCGGGCCGAGCTGGGCAAAACACAGCGTGTGATAGAAGCGCTCACCGAAGGCCTTGAGGTCGATGTTGGCGGCGTCGAGGCAGCCAAAGAACTCGGCGCGCGCCTGCGGATTGATGTACCCGGCGGTGACGGCAACGGTTCTCAGGCCGCGTTCGTGACATGCCGCGGCGGTGTCGATGGCGTACTCGGCGAAGATGACGGGGTCGTTGTAGGTGAACGCCACGCTGCGCGCACCCGCCCCGATCGCCGCCTCGGCAATCCGCTCGGGCCGGGCTCGGTCGGTCAGTCGATCATCGCGGCGTGCCTTGGAGATGTCCCAGTTCTGGCAGAACTTGCAGCCGAGGTTGCACCCGGCCGTGCCGAACGACAGCACGCTGCTACCCGGCAAGAAGTGGTTGAGGGGCTTCTTCTCGATGGGGTCCACGCAGAAACCCGACGCCCGGCCGTAGCTGGCCAGCGCCATCTGGTTGCCCCGGTTCTCGCGAACGAAACAAAACCCGCGCTGACCATCTCGCAGCTTGCACTCCCGCGGGCACAGATCGCACTGGACCCGCCCGTCGTCAAGCGCGTGCCACCATCGCCCCGCGACCACGGTGGGATCTGCGGGGTCGATCCTGGTGGCAGTGGCCACGCGCCGAGGGTATCAGCTTGATGGTCGCCTCGGGAGCCGGGTGCGGGCCCTGTTGGTGCGGAGGGCGTCGCACTGACGCTCGCTGATCGTTCGTCGCTCAGGGGCAAGGCCTCACGCGCACGGACGCCGAGCCTGCAGCGACTCACGGCCAGCCGCGGACGTCGGTCCCGACCTCGGCGGTGAGGGCATCGACCGGCGTCTCGAGCACGCCGTCCACCTCGAGATCCTCGCCCTCGAGCGGGCACAGCGAGCAGAGCGAACCACAGGGCTCGAGCCCTCGCACCACGTGTCGAACCTGCCCGTCGCGGATGAAGTGCAGATCGACGGGGCTGACGAGGCCACAGCCCCAGATCGGCAAGGGGCCGCGTTGAGGGGGGACCAGCAGGATCCCTTCGCGATTGCAGCGACGGTGCATCCAACCCCGTTCGACCTTGGTCTGGTCGTCGGCCAGCTCGGCCTCCACTGTCTCGTCGCCCAGCTCCAGCAAGACCCGCTCGTCGAGGACCTGGGCCCGAATACTCTCGTCGCAGGCCGGGCGTTCGCAGCCGGATGCGGCCGCCAGCAGCAGTCCCCCGAGCGCCAGCGATGCGCTCGTGGGTCGTGCCGCTTCAGGCCTGGTGTGGCTCACCGCGTCTCGAGGAAGCGGATCAGGGCGTCCTGCTCGGATCCCGAGAGCGCATCGAAGGCGGCACGCGAGGCCTGGGCCTCGCCGTCGTGGGCTGCGATGGCGTCGGTCACCGTGGCGGCAGCGCCGTCGTGCAAATAGGGCGCAGAGCCGGACAGGCCCCACAGCGGGGCGGTGCGGAACAAAGTGCCGAGCGCCATGCCGTCGTCGATGCCCGGGGTGTTGGGAGCGGCGACCGAGTGCAGCAGCAAGTCGGTATAGGCGGGGGTGGGGAACCCTTCGCCCGAGCCCGGGATCTCCGGGATGTGGCAGCCGTCGCAGCCCGCGGCCTCGAACGCGTCCAGCCCCCCGGCGACGTCTTCGGTCGGCATCGGGGGGGCGAGGTTGGCGATGAAGAAGGCGGTGGCGTCGATCTCTGCCGTTGTCAGCTCGGGGTCGGCCACATCGTCGTCGTCGGCCGTGACGCCGTAGGTGAAGCCGTCCTCGCTGGGGACGGTCACACCGAGCTCGGCGGTCATGGCATCACGGACGAACTCGCGGACGTTGGGGACCTGAGCCTTCCAGCCCAGTCGTCCCACGCGGCCATCGCCCAGATCGTGAACGACGCCCAGGATGCCGTCTCCATCGAGGTCGGTGGGGTCTTCGAGGGCGAAGAGGTCATCGGCCTCCACGGACTCGAGCAGGCCGAGGCCCAGCACGGTGGGCGTCTGCCGTTGCTCGAACAGATTGTGGGTGTCGTCGTGCTCGCGGCGAGGAATGCCGAAGGTGGTGAGCTTGTGGAGGATGGTGCCGTAGGCGGGCGCGGTGAAGTTGCCGTCCGCGTCGAGGGTGCCGTGGCGCATCACGTTCACGCCCAGCGGTCCGGCTCCGCCCACGGTGCGCAGGCCGTCGGCGGCGATGGGATCGAAGTGGCAGGCGCGACAGCTGTCGCCGTTGAACACGGGACCGAGGCCCTTTTCGATCGTGAAATCGTCGTCGAACAGTGCACGACCCTCGAGCCACAGCTGCTCGGCGGCGGCGTCGGCCAGCGGCAGGGGGGCCCCGGGGGTGCCGGGCTGGGGAATCGGGAAATCGGGCGGGAGCAAGCCCGCCGTGCGCTGCTCGGAGCCGCCGAGCGACTCGAGGAACGCGATGACGTCGGCTTGCTCGTCCTCCGACAGCGCCGCGTAGGCGTCACGCGAGGACGAGGCCTCGCCGCCGTGCCACTCGATCGCGTCGGCCAGGGTGTCGGCGCGCCCGTCGTGCAGATAGGGGCTGCTCACGGCAACCCCCCACAGCGGCTGGGTGCGGAACTCGGACCCGGTGGCGACCTGCATCACCACCGAGTCGGCCATCGCCTCACCCATGTCGTGCAGCAGGAGGTCGGAGTACAGCGGCAGCAGGCCTCGCTCACCCACGAGCCCGCGGACATGGCAGCCCGAGCAATTGACCTGGTCGAACAGCGCACGGCCGCGGACAGCGGCCTCGCTGGGCTCGGCGTCGGGGGCCGGCGGGGCCAGCAACATCGAGAAGCTGACCAGATCGAACAGCTCCTCGGGCGCCAGCTCGGGGTCGGCGACGGGGTCGGCATCGGCCAGGGGCTCCTCGGGCGCCGCGGCCTGGCGGAAGCCCTCGGGGCTGGCGCTGGCCTGCTGTGCCGTGTCGGACGAGTCGATCGGAAGCCGTGACTTCTGGTCTTCGGTGAGGGGATCGGAGGTGATGCCCAGGTGGTTGTTGAGCGGCCCGCGAATGAAGCCCTCGATGCTCACCGTCTGGGCCTTGCGACCAAAGCGGCCCACGAAGCCGCGGTCGTAGTTGGCGCGGCCGCTGATGCCGTCGCCGTCGGCGTCGTCGGGGTCCTCGTTGGCGAGGATCGATTCCTCTGGGAGCTCGGCGATGAGCCCCACGCCGAAGAATGGAATCGGGTTGCGGTGCACCACGACGTTGGCACCCTCGGTCAGCGGCGTCCGGTCGACCTCGCCGTGGTAGCCGTAGCTGGTGAGCACGCCGTTCTTGTTGCCGGGGACGTACGAGCCGTCGGCCAGCGAGGTGCCCTCGAGGTAGAAATCGCGGTAGCGCGGGCCGCCGCCGCCGAGCACGGGACGCTCGTGGCACGAGCCGCAGAAGCTCACGTTGGTGGTGGGTCCCAGGCCGTCTTCGGGGGTGAACCGCTTCATGGCCACCTCCTGCCCGCGGAGGAACGTGGCCTGCTGCTCCTCGGTGGCGTACGGCACCACCTGGCCCAGCCGCTCGGCGAAGATGCCCTCGGCCACCGCGGGCTCCGAGGGCTCGGGCTCGGGGTCATCGGGGCAAGCGGTCAGCGCCGGAAACAGCGCCAACGGCAACAGCATGCGAAGCGAAGGGAAGCGTGAGGTAGTCATGAACAAAAGCCGCCTCATTCGGTCTCGACGATGATGCCGACGTAGGGGGGTGAGCGATCGAGGCTTCCACCCACCGCGATCCGCTCACCGTTGTCGAATCCATAGATGCCGTGAAGCACTTGCACGCCGGCGCCGCTGTCCTCGAGCTCGGTTTCGAAACCCGATGCGAACACGATCCCGGCGCCGCCGATGTTGCCCGCCAGCGCAGCATCGCCGCTGGGGTCCATCCAAATTCCGTTGAGGCCTGCGAACCGACCGACCTCTTCGGTGGTCCACGTCGAGCCATCCCACCGGGCAATCGTGCCGATGGATCGACCGCCCACGGCGACGACCTCGTCGGGCCCGATGCCCCACAAGCTGATGAGGTCGTTGCCCGTCCCCGAGAGCACCTGGGACCACGACTGACCGTCGTAGTGGACGATGACCCCGACGTCACCGACCGCCCACACGTCGTCGGTCGCGGCTGCCCACACCTTGAACATGGCCGCGGGGTTGCGCCCATCGAGCGTCGGCATGGGGTGGTTGGTCCAGCTGGTGCCGTCCCAGTGGATCAGCACGGGCTCGGCCTCGTCGTCGAAGGTATCGCCGCCGACGGCCCATACGTCGTCGTCGGCGACGACCCAGCATCCCCACAGCGGCACCTCGGTCGGCGTGTCGGTGTCGACCCAGCTGTCGGCGTCGCGGTACAGAGCTGCGCCCGCATTGCCCACCACCCACACGCGGCTGCGGGTGCCATGCACCCAGTTGAGCAATGGCGTGCCTGCGGGGACGTCGGCGGGAGCCCAGTCACCGTCGACTCGGCGATACGCAGCGCCGGTCCCCGGGTCCATGACCGAGCTGACCTGGCCGCCGACGGCCCAGACGTCATCGGGGGCCGATCCCCACACGCTCAGGAACGCGCCGACGTCCGTGTCGGACTGCAGCGCGACCGTCCACGACGCAGGCGTGAGCCCGTCGGAGGGCGACGGGTCGTCCCCGGTGGCGGGTTGCGGGCATCCCGTACACGCCAGTGCGGCGACGAGCATGGCGGCAGACGAAGCCGAGTGGCGCACGATGTCTTTCACGCTACCAGCGAGGTCCGACCCCGGCCAGCCGTGGCCGGTTTCAAGGTGCTTCAGGGCACGATAGGCGCCGTTTCGCCGCGACCGCGCCATAATCCTCGACCGTCGATTCGCCGTGGTCTCATGCACCGTGGTCCGACGTCCTTGCAGATCCTGGGCCGAGCACTGGAACCCGTTGCAGGGGGGTTTCGAGCGGGATCGCCCCGCGTGGCCACGACATCGATGTCCGAGGGGGTGCTCGCGATGTCAGGCCCCGGTCGCCATCGGCTGCGCGCATCCGCGGCCAGAGGTCTAGGTCGTGAGCTTGGGCACGGTCACAACACGCACTAGGTGAGGCGAGGCCGTGGACGGCAGACCCAGAAAACCGGCAGCCTGACGCGGCCAAGGTAGGGCCACCGGAGGCGGGTGTCGCAAAAAGCGAGCGCCGCGTTCGCCGAGGTTGTCCTCCGTTCCCCGTTTCGACACGCGGACAGCGAGCCACCGTGACCAGCATCCTCGGAATCTCAGCGTTCTACCACGACTCGGCGGCAGCGCTGGTGGTCGACGGCGACATCGTCGCCGCCGCTCAGGAAGAGCGCTTCACCCGCAAGAAACACGATCACAACTTCCCGATCAACGCGATCGAGTACTGCCTCGCGGAGGCAGGACTGAGGAAGGATCAGCTCGACTACGTGGGCTTCTACGACAAGCCGCTGCTGAAGTTCGAGCGCTTGTTGGA
>JAHZJA010000445.1 GCA_022601155.1 Deltaproteobacteria bacterium
CTCCTGCGCCGCCCGTTCGCCCGCCTCCACACCACGCTGTCGGAGCGCCTCCACGACGCGCTCGAGACCCATCACCTGGGGATCCGTGGCGGTCTTGCCGCGTACCTGATTCATGAGCTGGATTCCTCGTTCCTTCTTCGTTTTCAACCATGAAGCGGCATTTAGGCTGCATCCAACGATTAGATTTCCCGTGATAGATTAGTTTTGTTCATGTTCAATCAGCTACCGTCGCTGTCCGCGCTACAGACCTTCGAGGCCGCGGCACGGCACGGCAGCTTCACCGCCGCCGCCCGCGAGCTGCACGTCACGCAGGGCGCGGTCAGCCACCAGATTCGCGCGCTCGAAGACGACCTCGGCTATCGGTTGTTCACTCGGCTGGCACGCCGGGTCGAGCTCACCGAAGAGGGTCAGATCCTCGGCGAGGCGATGACGCGCGGGCTCGGTCGAATCGCCGAGGCGCTACGACAGATCGAGACGCAGCTGGGTCGCAGCTGGCTGACGGTCTCGGTGTCACACTCGTTTGCCGTGCGGTGGTTGGTGCCGCGGCTGGAGGACTATCGGCGACTGCACCCGCAGACCGACGTGCGCATCTCGTCGACCAATCGCATGCTCGACCCACGGCGAGAAGGCATCGATCTGTGCATTCGCTTCGGCGAGGGGGACTACCCCGGCCTCGACTCCCAGCTGCTCATCACCGAAGACGTGTTCCCCGTGTGCAGCCCGCAGCTGTTGGAGGGCAAGCACCCCCTGACCAGTCCCGCCGCGCTGCCTCACCACGTGCTACTGCACGACGACGTGCTCATCGACCACCCCCTGCGCGCCAGCTGGGAACACTGGCTCGAGCTGGCGGGGGTCGAACACGACGGACCCCGCGGCCCCCACCTCAGTCACACGAGCATGACCATGACCGCCGCCGTTGCGGGACAGGGCGTGGCTCTCGGGCGTACCTGCTTGGTGGAGAACGACCTCGGTGAGGGACGACTGGTGCGACCGTTTGGACCTTCGTTCAAGTCCCCGTTTTCCTACTGGCTGGTGACCAGGCGTGGGGGCTTTGACCGCAAGCCCGTCGCCGCGTTCGTGGCGTGGCTGCGGGCCAGCATGCCGTGACCCCTCACACGGCTCGCAGTCGCGACCATCGGCCCACCAACACGTCGACACGGTTGCATGGGTTTGTTCGACAAAGCCAAGAAGTTCCTGGGCGGCCACGGAGCCAAGGTCCAGCTCACCCGTATCGAGCGACAGCCCGCCAGCGACGCTCAGATGCCGCTCACGGACACCGTCATCCAGGGAAACCTGGAGGTCAGCAGCGATCAGGACTGCGTGGTGCTCGAGCACGTGTTTCAGTTCGCCGCCATCTACGACGATGACGAGGGGGTCTCGCAGACCCATCTGCTGGGCGAGGATTCCCACGACGACAGCACCGACATCATCGGTGGTGATCTGAAGTGGCCCTACGATCTTCCCGCCGGGGAGACCGCCAAGGATTCCTTCCTGATCCACATGGACGACGACATCCCGACCCAGCTGGGCAAGCTCGGCTTTGGCGATCCAGCCGAGGCCGTGTCTTCGGGCAAGGTGAAGTTCCGGTTGCGCGTCATTGCCGACGTCAAGGGCTCGCCGTTCGATCCGAAATCCGAGGCCTTCGTCCGTATCGTGACCTGAGCGACCCCGCTCAAGCACTCGACCCGCCGTTTTCCACCCCAGGAACGTCGCGCTGGCGTCGTGCACATGCCGTCGTGTTCTAGACCGGACCAAACCCGCGGTCCGATCCGGCACACGACGAGGCATGCACCACAGCTCGCCCGCCCGAGCTTCCTTGCGTAATCAGGTGGGGATGCCGATGGCGTGCCCCTTGCTGGGACTATCCATCGGTTCCCATGGCGTTGTCTACCGGATTCAAGGTTCCTCCATCCTCCGGTGGCACAGTTGGTCGCTCGCCCCGCGTCGACGGCCTCGAACGAGAAGCAGACCGGCTCGCGTCCAGGCTCACCACCACGCCAGCGCGGCCGTTGAAGCCCCCATCGACGACACATCGGTCGACGGGCGGCCCCGGTGGCGGCCAGCCACTACCCAAAACGAGCCGTGCGTTCTTCGAGTCGCGCTTGGGTTTCGATCTATCGACCGTTCGCATCCACACCAACGATGCCGCGGCCCGGCGTACGATCGCGCGCGGTGCAATCGCCACGACGCAGGGCGACGCAATCTCCTTTGCGCCGGGACAGTTCTCGCCCGGATCTGCGGCCGGGCGTCATCTGCTGGCGCACGAGCTCGTTCATGTGGCGCAAGGCCGCGTAGGCCGAGGTGAGCGCCTCGAGCCTGACGCCCCCATGCGGGTCCGGAGCGCCGCCCCTCGCGACGCCGTTCTTCACACCGACGGAGACCGGCTACCGATCAAGCTCACCGCAGCCCAGCTCGCCAAGCTCGGGCACGCTGGCGCCCCGACGCTCCGTCGATCGCTCCTGGTCCTCGAGGGCATGCTGCGAACGATACGGCTACGCCGCCCCGGCCGCCGCTCCTACACCTGGATGCAGGCGGTCGCCCAGGTGGGCGAGCTGACGGTGCTGATGGACACGCTCAACGACCCCGACGTCATTGGTGTGACCCTTGTGCCCAGCAGCTCTCGCGGTCTCAGTCCGGACATGGTCGTCACGACGAATTCTGGCCACGGCGACGGACGGGTCGAGATCACCACCGTCACGGGAATGGCCCGTCGTGATCGCCGTCCGCGTTCAGAGTCCGCCCCGCGCGTGCGTGGGCCCCAGGGAACTGGCGTCGCCCGCAAACAGGCCACCCCGGGAGACATCAGCGCCGCGATCCGGCGCAAGGCGCTGTCGCGTCAGCTGTCGGCCAATACTCCCAACACCGTGGTCGCCGGGCGAGCCGTGCCTCCAGGCGGTGATATCCGCGTCGTCGTCCGAAGCACCAAGCTGACCAGGCGGCAGCTCGATGGGGCGCTGGCGAATGTCGCAGAGCTCTTGCGAACAACGCCGTCGGTGAACCGTGTGCTCGTCATCGCCGTGATCGAGCAAGGACGCACCGCGGCAGGCAAAGCCCGCTACCGTCGTGTCGCTGTGGAGTACTCGCGCAACCAGGGGATGTTTTCCCGAGGTCGGCAACGGGAACTCCACTTCAACGTACGCACAGGGCCAGCCGCAGGGCCATCTCCAGCCAGCTCCGCTTCGCCAGCTGCGGCGGTCGAAGCGGGGGCTGCCGCTGCAGACGCCGTCACCGTTCGCGACGGTCGGCGATTTCGCATCCAGATCGAGGAACCTCCGCGACCGCGGAGGCGGCTCCGCATCGGTACTGTGAACCCCGCTGCGCCCGCGAACGATCCGTACGCCGAGCTCGACGCGATCGAGGAAGGGCTGGCCGAGATGGAGGCAGACCGTGCGGCCCGTCCGCGGACCGCCACGGCATCACGGCCGGAGACCCAGCACCCACCGACCAACGGCGGCCACGGCCCGTCGGCCCCAGCTGCAGGCAGGCGTCCTCGACGGCCCCACCCTCGCATCGATCCGGACATACCTTCGGGATCAGCCTCCTCTGCGACCACGAACGCGACCACACCACGGCCACCCGCTCGTCGAGTGCGGATTGCGGACGATGTGCTGGACGATGCACAGCGGCCACCAATCAGACCCCGCACCACACCGCAGACCTCCGCACCACGAGGCACACGCACCGGGCCTCCCGCCGATGCCAGCCCCGTGCACACTGGCGGAGCACCCAAGCCCAACCACGGCTCCCGCCCTCGGATCAATGTGAACGAGGCGAACCCCGGCTCCCCCACGGGGCCACCCGCACCGAGGCTACGCCGTCCGCGTCCGGCCGTGCCTGATGCCCCTGCGGCGGGGCAGCTCGCCAGCGCGGCCGGCAAACGCACGATAACCCCCAAGGGTCGGCTCAAGGCCCGGAATTTGGTCCCGTCCCCGGGGTCGTTGCTCAAGGGCCTACTCATCGACGCCGCGTTGGATATCGGAGTCAACCTCATCGCCAATGAGTGGGTCAAGACCTGGAAGCGCCCGCCCTATGTCCAACACATTCACGATGCCTGGACGAAACAGCTACTGAGGGACAAGGCAGCAAAGATCCAGGAGGATCTCGCCCGCATCTACCGGGGTTCCGCGGCCACGATCATCAATCGTGCGCTCGATGGACACCTGACCCATGCCGTCATCTCGTACACGTTCATTCAATCGACCAACTTCGACGAGGGGACGCAAAGCAGAGCCAGCCAGTACCACGGCGCACGAATCAGCCGTCGTCCCTTCTCCGACAGTAGCTTCGTCGAGAAGACGAGCCTCCTTGGCCTCGACATGGGCTACTGGTCCTACTCGTTCTCGGTCCCCTTGAAGGTTCCTCCGGCCGCGATCGAGGCCTACGTGCAACAAGAGGCCATCAAACTCGCAGCCAGTGGTCCCAACCCCCAGTCGAAGACACGCTCGGCGCAACCGGGGCGTCTGGCTCGATACATCACACAACGGTTGAAGGCCCTGGCGACGACACCCGGGGATGAAGCCAAAGCCGAGCGCACACGGCTCACCCAGATGCTCCGAGGGCTACAGCCTCACCTCGCCCATCAACGCGTGTTGACAGTACGTACGAAGCAAGCGGAGCGGCGGCGCCAAGTCGCAGCCTGGGAAGCGGAAGTCGCTCGCCGTCGCGCGGCCGCGCAAGCCAACACGCCTGCGCCCGGCACCTCGGCGCCCGTCGGCCCGACCTTGAGCCCCATCATGCGGCAGCCAGAGCCGATGGCCTTGATACCCGGCGCCATGCTGACGGCCCGGCAGCGTGAACAGACCCACGCCCGCAACGCCGAGATCCTGGGCGAGCAGCTCCTCGGCCGAGCACGCCGCGGCGGTGGTGACCGCAAGGCATTGTGGGCCGAAGTCGACCAGTGGGCTGCCATCGTGACCACTCGCCTCGGTGAGATCCAACGCCACGCTCCTGTCGCGGGCGGCCGTCTCGAGGCCTCGTTTCATCGGATCCGCAGCGAGCTCGACACGCTGCGAGCGCGCGAGTGAGTCGGGGCGTCCGGGGGCCACAGGACCGCTCGCGTCCCAACACCTCGGCGTGACCAGCAACCGGTAGTACGGCGCCCAGTGCTTTCGAGCGGTGCCCGCGTCGAGAACCCGGCCCAAAAACGAGACCACCCCGCGCCTTGCCCCCCAACCGCGGAGCAACCAACATCAAATGCACGCGCCACAGACTACGGCGCCAGCGCCTCGAGCAGCGTCGCGTCGAGCACCTTGCCCCCGACGAAGCGACGCCGCAGACGAGCGAGCGCGCGCGGAGGCATCGCCAGCCCGGTCACGTCGGCCACCTGGCGCACCAGCTTGCGCTCATCTCCGCTGGTCTTGCCGTCGAGAACGGCGGCCACCGCCAGTGCCCGTAGGGCCTGTCGCTGGTCTTGCACGGGGGCCGCCGCCAGCTGTTCGAGAAACAGCGCGGTGTCGTCGAGCTTCTCGGTTGGCGGGGCCCCGATGTCCTCCCGCAACGCAGCCATGAACGCTTCGACGTTGGGATGCAGCTCGTGCGTGCGCACCACCGTGGCCGCGACCGCCCGCCAGATGAGTGCCGTCCGAGCGGTGCGAGCCTCACCCTCGTCGTAGTCGAGCAAGTCGCAAAACCGCCGCGCCGCCGAGGGGCCGATCGCCCGCAGACGTGCCTCGCGGATCACGATGTACGCGACCAAGCCGTTCCAAAACGCCGTGACGGGCACCCCCACGAACACCAGCCACATCCGCAGCGCGGCTCGGCCGAGCGCCCGGCGGATGATGAGCTTGAGGAGGAAGCTGGTGAGTCCGATCTTGGCCTTGTACAGCAGGCCCACCGCCAGGGCTCGCCAGCGCGAGACCTCCCGCAGGGGATCGATGGCGTAGCCTTCGGGCGGTGGGTTGGGCAGCTCGAGCGCGGCGCGTACCAGCGCGGCCGACATGGGCGACGCGGGCTCCGTCTCACCCGCGCTCACGAACAGCCGGGTCCCCGTGGTCCGAGCGATGGCCTGCACGGCGCGCAAGCTCTCCACGTACAACAGCAGCACCTCCACGATCGACGCGACGCCGATGATCGAGCCGAGGAAGGCCCAATACCCGAGCGCGCCTCTCCATCCCGCGTCGGGGGCGGGCGCGAGATTGGCATCGGCCCACAGCTCCGCGAGCGCGCACACCAACCCCGACAGCGCCCCGAGCAAGGCCGACTTCCCGACCAAGCCCCACTGGATTCGCAGCAGAGCACGCTGCTCCGCCTCATCGAGGCGATGGGAATCGACCTGCTGAGGGCTCGCCCCCAGGTCCTTGTCGCGGCGCGCCATGTAGCGCATGCCCACGCGTTGGAGCAACGGCGTCTCGGCCACGACGCGCAGTGTAACGCTCCCCAATGCACCACGGCGAGACCCTCCAGCGCTGCGGTTCGCACGACCCCGGAGCGAACCGCCATCGCCGTACGACGGGGGCAGATGAACGCCCAGGGGCCTCAGGCGACCGCGGTCACCGTGACCGCCACGCCCGACAGCGCTGCGTTGCCGCACAGCGGGTCGATGCGCTGCTCGTCGGTCAGGTCGTTGATGCTCACGCCCGCGTGCGCCGAGGCGACGTCCATCCGCGTGCCCGACCGTGCGTGGCCAAAGCCGTGCGGAAGACTCACCACCCCCGGCATCACGTCGGCGGTAAGCTCCACGGCGACCCGTACTTCACCCACCCGCGAGGTCACGCAGGCCTCGTCGCCCTCGGCCAGCCGACGCGCCGCGGCGTCGTCGGGGTGCATCATCAAGGTGCATCGTGGCTTGCCCGAGACCAGCGCGGGGACGTTGTGCATCCAAGAGTTGTTGGTCCGCAGCTGCCTCCGACCGATGAGCTGCAGCGACGCGTCCGCGCCCGACACCTCGGCCGGCTCGGGCTCGTCGCGCATGGAGTCCCGCAGCTGGTTCAATCCATCGACCATCAGCTCGGGCGCCAGCACGATCTTCCCGTGCGGAAGCCGAGCGAGCAGGCAGGGCTCGAGCGGGCCGAGGTCGACACCATGCGGCTGTCTACGCAGTTGCCCGAGCGACAGCCCCCGCAGGCCTCTCGCCCGCAGGCCGTACGGGCCCGTGCGCAGCCCGATATCGACCACGCGATCGGGGCCCACGCGACCGAGCAACGCATCGGTGACACGCTCCCCCACGGGGTACTCGCCCCGCAGCTGGGCCAGCCGTTTCGACAGCCCGTTGAGGATCTGCCAGTCGTGCCGCTGATCGGGACCGGGCTCGAAGCACGGCTCGGAGAACTTGGCGGTGTTGCGCACGGCGAGCACGTGGAACACCAGATCGTAGTGACTGCGCTCCAGCGGTGACGTGGGCGGCAAGATCAAGTGAGCGTGACGCGTAGTCTCGTTGAGGTACAGATCGATGGCGACATAGAAATCGAGCCCGGCTATCGCTTCGTCGAGGCGGGCACCATTGGGCGTGGACAGCACGGGGTTGCCCGCGGTGGTGACCAGGCCCCGGATCTGCGCGGGTCCTTCGGTGAGCATCTCGTCGGCCATGGTGGCGACGGGCAGCTCGCCCCCAAACTCCGGCAGGTCGCGGACGGTGCTGCGCCAGCGGCCAAAGCTTCCCCGCCCCGCGCCCAGGCCTTTGGGAGCGTCGATGACATCGACGGCCGGGGCGGTGAACATCGCCCCGCCTGTGCGATCGAAATTGCCCGTTACGATGTCGAGCACGACGATGAGCCAGGCACACAGCGCACCGTGGGGCTGCACCGAGGTCCCCATCCGGCCGTAGCACACGCCCGACTCGGCCTCACACAGGCCTTCGGCCAGCGCGATGATCGTCTCCGCATCGATCCCGGTGGGCCCAGCCACCCGCTCGGGCGGGAAGTCCTGGACGAGCTGTCGCACCGTCTCGAG
>JAHZJA010000446.1 GCA_022601155.1 Deltaproteobacteria bacterium
CTACACCGCGGTGGTGCGACGCCACCTCAAGGCCGAGCGCCCGCAGCTCAAGCTCGAGATCCAGGGCTTCGACGAGGAGCTGTCCGATCTGTGTCGGCGGATGATGAGCCGTCGCCCGGACATCCGGCCCACGTTCGACGATCTGGTCGTCAAGCTGGGAGGCATCTCCGGGCGCCTCGGTGGCCAGATTCCGCCGCGGCACCAGGACGTGGAGCTCATTCGGTCGCAGAGCACCGATATGGACGCCCCCGCGCTCGAAGACGAAGCGCTCGGCCGACGTCGTGGCTCCAAGGCGGTCATCGTGGCGGTCGCGGCCGGCATCGCCATCGGCGTCGGGGTCACCGTCGCCGTGATCATGGCTGTCGGTTGAGGCGTCGCTCGCAGTTGCGAGCATGGCATCATGCGTAGTGGTGCACGGCGCCACGATCGGAAGCATGGTGCTCGGGCTGCGGTTGGCCGGTCCTGCGGTGGCGGAGCCTGCCCCGAGCCCCGCGGACCAGCCGATGGTGTCCCCATCCGAGCTCGAGCTCGAATGGGACGCACCCGCCTCGTGCCCGCCACGGCACACGCTGCTCAACCGTGTGCAGGGCTTGCTCG
The DNA here is from genome assembly GCA_022601155.1 of Deltaproteobacteria bacterium. Lineage (GTDB taxonomy): Bacteria > Myxococcota_A > Polyangia > Nannocystales > Nannocystaceae > Paraliomyxa. The sequence goes on from JAHZJA010000446.1 coordinate 598, forward strand.
GTCGTCCGCTGGGCGAAGCCTCGCCGCCCTCGGTCCAGGTGAGGGCCGTGGTCTCCGACGGGGGTGATGCGTTCGTACTGAAGCTGGAGATGACGACCGCCGCCGGGCAGCGCATCCGCGAGTTTCCCGGGCAGACGTGCGAAGTGCTGACCGACACCGCCGCGCTCGTGATCGCGACGGCGCTCGACCCATCGCTGGCCTTCGGTGTCGAACCCGAGCCCGAGCCCGAGCCAGGGCCCGAGCCCGGGCCCGAACCTGACCCCGAGCCCGAACCCGTGGAGGTCGAGCCTCCGCCCACAGTCGAGCCCGAGCCCGAGCTGACCCCCCAGCCCGAGCCGGCCGAGCCTCCGCTCGGCGGTGCGGTGCGGGCTGGGGCCGTCGGCAATCTCGGACCACTGCCATCGGCGGCATTGGGCATGGGCGTGGCGGTGGCGCTGCTACGCAAGCGCCTTCGGGTCGAGCTGGGCTTCGGCTACTGGTTTCCGCGGCCCGCGTCGTCATCGATACCGGGGGCCGGAGGCCGATTCCAGCTGTGGGCCGTCTCGGCCCGAGGGTGTTGGGCGCCCCGACTACCCCTGGTCGAAGTACCGCTGTGCGGTGGATTGCAGGCCGGCCCGATGCGCGGGGATGGCACGGGCCTGGACGCTGCCTCGACGATCCGACTGCCCTGGGTCGCAACCGAGCTGGGTGGCGCCTTCGTCGTCCGCCCCGTCTCGTACCTTGGGGTTTGGCTGGGTGCGGATCTCGTCGTCCCGCTGACACGGCCCGGATTCGTCATCGATGATCTCGGCGTCGTGCACCGCAGTCGGGCCGTGGGAGGCCAGGCGATGGTGGCGCTCGAAGTACGTTTCGGGCCCGGTCGCGGGCAGTAGCCCCTGCAACGGCGCGTTTCGAGGGCGCGGCGCGACTCGCACCAACGCGGTACGATGAGCCCGGTTTCTTTTGATGACGGATCGAGGCGGCGGCGGCCAAGTCGGGGCGGTGCTGGGACCGCAGCCCGACTTCACGGTGATCACGGGCGAAGCCGCGCGCCGCGTCGACTTCGACACCCTGTTCGAGGCCCACTACGGCTTCGTCTGTCGGGCATTGCGGAGCATGCAAGTCGACGCCGCCTCCGTCGAAGACCTCGCGCAGGACGTGTTCATCGTGTTGCACCGCCGACTGGCCGACTACGATGCCAACCGTGAGATTCGCAGCTGGCTGTGGGGCATCGCGCGCAGGGTGGCCAGTACCCATGCCCGGTCGGCTCAACGCGCGCAACGCCGGCTCCATGCGGTCCGGGCCGAGCCTCGGACCACCACCGCTCCCGATGAACAGCTGGAGCTACAGCGGCGGGCCACCGTGGTCGACCAATTCCTCGAAGCGCTGCCACAAGCCCACCGCGAGGTGTTCGTGTTGATCGAGATCGAATCGATGTCGGCTCCGCAGGCCGCCGAGGCCCTGGGGATCAAGCTCAACACGGTGTACTCGCGGCTTCGTGTCGCTCGACAACGATTTCAACGCGCGGTGGCTCGACACCGTGCGCGCGAACAGAGGCAAGCCCATGCCTGAGTTGGACGACGGCGAGCGGGCCTACCTGGCTGCGTTCATCGCCGTGCACACCCCCTCGGGCAACGACACCCGAGCCGCGCTGGCCGATGTCCATCAGCGGGTGGCGGGGGGCGACGTCGTCGTGCTCCCGCCCGCACCTGGTGATTCCGACCGCACCCGACTATGGATTGCAGCCGGGTTGGTCGTCGTGGCCGTTGCCGCTGCGGTGTTGTTGGCGCTGCGTGTCGACATCTCCGCCGTGTTGCTGGGTCGTACTGCCGATGATCATCGTGCCGAAGCGGTGTACGCAGATGCCAGCGACTCCGACGGACCCGACGGCACTGCCGTTCGCCGCGCCCCGGAGCCACAGTCGTCGTCCGCCTCCGAGCCTCGGCCCACCTCACCCCAACTTCAGCCGCCCGAAGCAGCGATCACGCCCGAGCCTGCGGTGACACCCGAGCCCGCGGTCATGCCACAGCCCGCGACCACGCCCAAACCCGAGGCCACCCCCAAGACCCGGTCGGCGTCGACACCCACGCACGACGACGAGCTCCCGGCCCCCGCCGAGCGGCCGTCTGCCGACGCCACCTTGCATGCCGAGATGGCGCTGCTTCGCCCCGCGCAACGGGCATTGCGATCGGGCAACCACGCCCGCGCGCTGCAGCTGCTCGATGACCATGCCCGCTCGTTCCCACGGTCCGCATTGGCTGAGGAGCGCAGCCTCGTCCGCATCCAGGCCCTGTGTGGACTCGACCGCGGCGACGAAGCCCGGCGCGAAGCCAAGGCCTTTGGCACCCGCTATCGGGGATCACCGCTGACCGATCGGGCAAGGGCAGCATGCCCCGAGGCGGAGGCGCCATGACCTCGGGTCTACGCTTGCACCCCCACACGCCTGGATCGGCGGCGGCGCAGCCCCTCCGGCCAGCTGATTGCACTCCCCTGCGCGACCGGCTGGGAAGCACCGTCAACATCACCCCCGGGCCCGCGATCGCCTCTACGACACGCGGCCGGTCAGGCAACCCCCTGACCTCCGGCCACGCCCTCACCCCCACCACTCACGACCGGCGGGCACCATGATGCTCGTGCGCACGACGACTGCGACGTGGCGTCCAAGCCCGCTGGCACTCATGCTGGCCCTACTCGGCTCGTCAGTCGCCTGCGAGATCGATGGATCGATAGGTCGCGCCGGTCGCGATGCCACGGCATCGATCGGTGGCGGCTCGGGGGGAACGCCGGAGTCTGGGACGCACACCGATGGTACCGGCAGTGACAACGCGACCACGGGTGCGGGCGGGGGCGGCGGAACGGGAACCGGCGGTAGCAGCGGAGGCCAGGAGACAGGGGCCACCGATGTACCCGCGGCGTGCCACCCCACCCCCGATGACAACGCGTGCGCCGTGTGTCGCAAGCTCAACTGCTGCGGCGCACTCCAAGAATGCATCGCCGTCGATACCTGCCTGTGTTGGTGGCAGTGTGCGAGCACCGATCAAACCACCGAGCAGTGCGTAATGTCGTGCAACACCGACGGGCTCCTGTACGCCACGCTGAGCGAGTGTGCGCAGAGCAACTGCGACACGTGCCCGGCCGACATGCTGTAGAGCGCGGCGCTACATCAACATCTGCGGCTTGCCGGTCTCGTGGTGCTCCTGCTGACTGGCATGGATCGAGCGCACGACCGCGATCGCCAATACTGCCGACACAACCCCGACGACATCGGCCGCCATCATCACCTTGTCGACGTTGTGCAGCTCGGTGATGGTGGCGTTTTCGTCCGCCATTCGATAGGCGATCTGATTGAGGACGTTGTCCGTGATCCAAAACCCCCACCACGCCCCCATGATCCCGGGCAACACCGGACGGCTCTTCTCCCACAGCTCGCGGACCGCCTGATACGGCTTCCACAGGCTGGCGATCGGTACGAAGAACCACCCGACCGTCCATCCCGGCGTGAACGAGAACATCGTCTCGGGGGACAGAGCCCGCGCGTTCTTGTTGGCCCGGTGCAGGAACATCGAGAACACGACGGCGGTGGACAGATACACAATGACCGTCAGTGAGCCCAACAGCACCTGCCGACTGTCGTTGGCATTGGCTTCTGCCTCGTCGACCAGGCCCGCGCTCGCCCGCTCGAGCAAGTCCATTTCCATGTACGTGGAGATGGCGCCGGCGATCGACAGGACGACCATCCCGCCCAACATCACCGTCAGGAGGGTGACTCGGCCGCGCTGCGGCTCGTAGATCCCGGTGGGCTGGGCTCCGGGCCGGCCATCGATGTCGTGGGTAACGGGGGGTTCGAACGGATTGACGGTCATGATGGGGGTCCATCGTCGATACCACAAAGCCTCCGATGGCGGGCCGGGTGGGTACCGGGTCGAGCGGGTCACCCCAGCGATTTTTTCCGCGACGGATCGAACGCGGAGCGGCGAAGTGTAGGTGAACGAAGTCGCGCGTGACCATCGAGGAGCCGCGTCGGCGTTCGTGCGGGTCGGTGCACGACATCGACTCCACAAGTGGGGGGGAACACCATGGAATGCACGACGATGATGAGTCGAACGGTGTCGTGGCTCGTAGCGATGGGACTGGCCGGATGCGGCGAAGTCGGCAGTTCGGCCGATGCGGGCGACGACACTCAGCCCATCCCGACGTCGTCGGACACGACGGCCGGAAGCGAGTCGGAGGAGGGATCCGAGGAAGGCCCAGGGGCCGAAGACGGGCCCGCCCCCGTGTGTGACGAGGGCGAGCTGTCGGACCTCTATACCCAATACGTGGAGCCGTTCGTTTCCGGCGGGGTGGCCTCGAGTTGCTCGTCATGTCACATGACCGGGATCGACATCGGCATCTACGCCCAAGACACCCCATGCCAGACGATGGCGTGCATGGTGGAGCTGGGGGTCGTCGACCTCGAGCAGCCCCAGCAAAGCGATCTGCTCACACAGATCATGATGGGGGATCCCGGCAGCTCGGTCTTCGACATCGAGCATGAACACATGGCGATGCTCGAGTGGATCGAGTGGTCGGCCTCGTGCCACGGCGAGGTCTGCGGAGAGGTCGAGCACGCGTGCACCAGTGGTACCGGTGCGTCGTCGACCGGTACCAACCCGATCGGGGACTGCTCCGAGGATGACCTGCTGGTCACGTTTTGGGACGCGGTGATCTACGACCGAGGGCGCTGCCTCAACTGCCACTCCGACTACGGAGCGCAGGTGGGGACGTTCGGCCCCTGCGGCAGCAAGGAGGATTGCTCGGGCCCGCAGCTGTGTGTCGAGGGATCATGCCGCGCCCCTGGCCCCGTCCTGGCGCCGCACATGTTCGAAGGGGTGGACGGACCGCTGGACTACGAGGACCCCGATGATCGCGCGCTGGGCCTGGCCACCATGTACAACGTGATCGCGTTGGGACAGGTCGATGTGGAAGACCCGCTGGGTAGCACGTTGCTCACCAAGCCCCTGCTCGAGGATTTCCAGCCGCTGGCGATCTACGGAGACGGTGTGGAGCTCACCGACATCCCCCCCGGCACCGGCCAGGGAGTGATCCACGGGGGCACGAGCAAATTCAACTTCGGGTACCACGAACCTCCCTTTCCAACGTCGGGCGTCGTGGATTGTCGGACCGACCAGCCGTGCACACCCGACGGCGGGTGCGGAGACGGTCTGACCTGCATCGAAGGCTCGTGTCGCACGGCGGGCTCGTACTGCGACGCCACCTATGCCCGTTACGTGCGCTTCGTGGAGTACTTCGCCTCCTGCACGTCGGGGTGAACAACACCCACCTCGGCGCCTCGAAGGGCACGGCGCCTGCAACCGGCTCCCCGTGGTATGTTGGGTCCTGGGGGACCAAGAGTCTTGCAGCGAGGGACGTCGAGAAAGTTCGGCCACCGCGTGGCGGCGATGCTCACGGTGGGAGCATCGCTGGCGACCGTCGCGTGCAACTTCGACCCGAATGCGGCAGGGAACCGGTGCTCCGGGGACTCCCGCCGCTGCGACCACCACCACCACCACCGGTGGCGGACCCGGGGCATCCGACACTGGGGTGGTCGACGACACGGGACCCGTCGAAGGCACATCGGACACGACTGCGGGTGTCGAGTGCCAAGGCGACGAAGACTGCCCGCAGGGGTGGACCTGCGAGCTGTCGGTGTGCATCAACCCGGGCGAGGGTGACGAGTGCCAAGGCGATCAGGACTGCACGGCCGCAGCACCGTTTTGTCCGTGGGATGGGCTGTGCCACGACGGTACCGAGACCGACCCGTGCAACGGCGACGCGCAGTGCCAGCAGCCGCTGCTGTGCAACCCCAACGAGATCTGCCAGGACGGGAACGAGGGCGATCCCTGTGCGGGCAACGAAGACTGCGGCGGTGCGGCACCGTTTTGTGCGTGGGACGACATGTGCCACGACGGCACCATCGACGATGAGTGCCAAGGCGACGAGCAGTGCGCGGGATTGCTACTGTGCAGCCCTGACGGCTACTGCCAAGGGGGCGTGGAGAACGACCCCTGCAACGGCACCCAAGATTGCGGGCCCATGGCCCCGATCTGCTCCACCGACGGCGCATGCCACGACGGCAGCGAGGGCGATCCATGCGGCGGCGTCCAAGACTGCGCCGCCGGCCTGCTGTGCTCCGCGAGCGGCACCTGCCAAGACGGCAGCGAGAACGACTCCTGCGGCGGCGTCCAAGATTGCGCCGCCGGCCTGCTGTGTTCTTCAGCCGGCAACTGCCAAGACGGCAGCGAGGACGATGAGTGCGACGGCCCGAGCGATTGTGGGCAATCAGCACCTCACTGCCCGTGGGACGACATGTGTCATGACGGCAGCCCAGGCGACCCCTGCAGCAACAGCGGCCAGTGCGACAACAGCTGCTTCCTCGGTTTTTGCACGTTCTAGTCGCTCATCGGCTCAGCGCCCGAGGGTCACCCAGTCGCTGGCCTCGGTGTTGTGCCCTGTGCCCTTGGTCGTCACCCGCTCGGAGTCGACGACGATGCACAGCCATCCCGCGTGGAACGGCTCGTTCCATTGGTTGCGAGCCCAGACCTCACCCTGCAGCGTGGCCGAGGAGATATCGCAGAAATCAGGGGGACGGCAGTCGCAGCTCGCTCCGCGCCTTGACCACACGAGCCTCGGTCGAAGTCGAGACCAGCTCGTCCGGATCGGCCGCGCCCTGGAAGTTGGACACGAAACGCTCCCATCGCGCCGATGAGTGAGACGAGGTTGTAGGCCGTGGAGGACGGGAACGAGGCGCCTTCGGGAGTCTGCGCCGCCTGGGTGAACCGACAGGGCGTCGTGTCGCCGGTGTTCCCGTTGGCCCGCTGGGCGCCGAAGTCACAGAGCTGGAATCCGAGATCGAGGGTGCAATCGCCCAGTGCCCGCCAGTTGCCACCGAGGATCGTCGAGATCGGCGCGCCGAACTCGGCGGGCTCGATCGCGCGGTCCTCGATCCTGGGTCGCGAAGCGCCGTCGCAGTCGCCGTCGCCGTCGTTCAGGCCCGCGGCGCGCCCCAGGTTGCATCGGGATCGATCGGTTGATCCCCACGCCCGACCATCTGCGGGAACCTCATCGATCCCATGACGTAAAACCAGCCGGTCAGGGTGTCTGAAGGTGTGGGGTGAAGGGCGACGAACCAACCGTGCAGTTGACGGCGGAATCCGCTCCGCTGGGCCGAATTCCGCAGATGAACAACGTTCGGAGCGCGGTCATGGGAGAGCTCCGGGCCCGGTTGTTCGGCCGTGCTCGACCGACGGTCGGCCGCTACGAACTGCGGGATCCCATTGGCCGAGGTTCATTCGGTACGGTCTATCGCGCTTTCGATCCCCAGCTCGATCGCCACGTCGCGATCAAGATGCTGGAACACAGCGACCCCGACGCTCTGCTCGCCGAGGCGCAGAGCGCAGCTCGGCTGGCCCACCCCAATATCGTCGCGGTGCACGACGTGGGGGTGCTCGATCCATCGGAGGCCGACCTGTGTGGCGCGTTCTTGGTGATGGACCTGGTCGAAGGATCGACCTTGGCGCAGTGGCTGGAGTCCAACCGTACGCCGCGTTCGATCCTGGCGATGTTCGTGCAAGTCGGACGCGGACTGGTGGCAGCCCACCAAGCGGAGATCGTCCACCGCGACTTCAAGCCCGCGAACGTGCTCGTCAATGAGCGGGGCCGGCCGATGGTCGCGGACTTCGGGCTCGCCGCTCAGCGCGAGGGCGTCACCACCACCATGGGGTACGGCTCGACCAACACCGAAGCCAGCGCGACCGACCTGGTCGGCACGCCGCGGTACATGGCCCCGGAGTTGTTCGCGGGCCGGCCCGCCGATGCTCGCAGCGATCAGTATGCGTTTTGCTTGGCGCTGCGCGAGTCGCTGACGGGGCAGCTGCTGTTCGAGGATGTCCTGCCGATCGCGGCCCGAACGCCCGCGCGCGGCCCCCTGCCGCGGTGGCCAACGGCGTGCTCGGTGCCGACGCGCTGGCGAAGCATCATCGATCGAGGGCTCGAGATCGATCCCAACCAGCGGTGGCCGACGATGGCATCGCTTCTGGCGGAGCTCGAGCGCGTCTCCAGCCGTCGGCGAATGTCGGGACTGGTGGCCGGGGGCGTGCTTGGATCTGCCGTCGCGCTGATGGCCGCGTGGCAGACCGAGCGTGGGGCTCCGTGCGAGACCACGGCGCAGGCGGTCAGCGACCGCATGCCGTGGGACGCGACTGCGACGGCCCGTGTGCGCACGCAGTTCGAGCAGGTTCGACCCGACGCCATCGACCAGATGTGGCCCCGAGTGAGCGCCGCACTGCGCGAGCAGTCATCCGCCTGGGCGAGCGCGGCCATCGACAACTGCGAGGCCACCTACGACCGGCACGCGCAGAGCAAGACCGACCTGGCCGTGCGCGAAGCCTGCCTCGACGAAGTGCGGGCCCAGATCTCCTCCACCGTCGACGTCTTGGCCTCCGCGAGCCCCCAGGAGATCGGACGCGCGGTCGAGCTGGTGGCTGGGCTGCCGCATTCCGGACGCTGTGACGATGTGGCGCAGCTGGCCCGCCAACGTCGAGCGCCGGTCGAGCGTGAGCGGATGGATGCGGTCGCGCTCGAGCGCACGGCCCTGGGCCACATCCGCGTGCTGCGTCGCGCCGGACGATACGCCGACGCCAAGGGCGTCGCGCTCACCTCTGTGGAGCGTGCCGAGTCGCTCGGGTTTGGGCCGCTGCTCGCCGAAGCGCGGGTCGAGCTGGGCTTGGCCTTTGACGGTGAGGCGGCCTACGACGACGCCGAACGACAGCTGCGGCTGGCCCTCGACCAAGCGCTGATCGAAGACGCCCCGGCCACGGCCACGGTTGCCGCATCCGCGCTGGCGCTGGTGTTGGCCGACGCCAAGGCGAGCACCGCCGAGGCAGATC
>JAHZJA010000447.1 GCA_022601155.1 Deltaproteobacteria bacterium
GCGGTGGACGGCCAGACGATGGCCCAGTGGCTCGTCAGCGACGTGCAGGGCTGGTGGCCGTTCGCCGTGGCGACCACCCCCGGAACCCACGACGTGCAGCTCGAGGTGACCGCCGCCGTGCGAGGGACCTGGCAACGTCGGGGCTACCAGAGCAACGTCGCACATGCGCCATGCGTGGAGCTGCGAAGCGTCGAGGAGGGGCCCGCGTGACCAGCGAACCCGAAGAGCCGATGCCCGGCACCGAAGACGCCCCGACTACCGAACCCGGTACGCAGCAGGCCGTGGCACAGGGTGCTCGTTCCGACGAAACCGTCGGCGTTGAGGCCCCTTCCGAACAGCTCGTCGCCGATTCAGCCTCCCCTGCCGAAGCTGACGACGACGCTCGATCGGCCGAGGCCGTCGACGACCAGGCCTCCGAGTCCAACGTCGAGGCGCCGGCCGTCGGCGAGGTCCCGCCTTCCGGGCCCATCGGCCACGACGCCCATGGTGCCGAGCCGACCTCCGCCGCCGTCCCTCCCAGGCGCAGACGCCGGGCCCCGGCCGTCATGCTGCTGGGGGTCGCGCTGGCGCTGGTGACGATCGCCATGCTCGCCCGCGGTCATCGTGACGTCGGCTATGCCCGCGACGAGGGCATCTACTTCGACGCCAGCCGCAGCTACGCGGCGTGGGTCGCCGCCATCGCCGAGCAGCCCGGTCGCATCGGCGATCGCAAGCTTCGCGACAAACACTTCAGCAACAACCATGAGCACCCCGTGCTCATGAAGACCCTCGCGGGTCTCAGTGCACGCTGGTTGGCCGCACCGCCCATCGACCCTCAGCGGCCTCCGCCGCAGACCGGGCCACCTGGCGGCATGCTCGAGGGCGCGGCGATGCGGCTACCCGCCCAGATCTTCGCAGGGCTCGGCGTGCTCCTGCTGTTCATGGTGGGCGCGCGCTGGGCTGGTGTCACCGGTGGACTGCTGGCCGCGGGGTGGTTCATCTTGCTCCCGCGCGTCGCCTTCCACGCGGGGCTCCACGCCTTCGATGTGCCAATTGCCGTGGCGACGTTGGCGGTTGCACTGGTCTACCGCGCGTCACTTCGCGACCGTCGCTGGGGATGGGGGCTGGGGCCGCTGCTCGGCATCGCCATCGCGGTCAAGCACAACGCGCTGTTCATCGGGCCGCTGCTCGCCCTGCACTACTACGCCTGCCTGGCCTGGGGTCGGTGGCGGCACGCCCGACCGATCTCGCGCGGGCAGTGGCTCCCACTGCCACTGCTGGGCATGGCCATCGTGGCCCCGCTCGTGGCCTGGGCATTGTGGCCATGGATGTGGAGCGACACCGTCGCGCGACTGACCGAGTACGTCGACTTCCACCGCCAGCACTCCTGGTACAACATGGAATTCCTCGGCCTCAACCACAACCAGCCACCGATGCCCATCGCCTACCCGGCCGTGATGACATGGGCGACGGTGCCCACGGGGTTGCTCGTTCTGGCCATCGCAGGCCTGGGCCTGTCCGCGCGTGCCGACAGCCGCCGCGCCGCCGCGCCGACCACTGCGCCTGCCCGATGGTCTGCCCCGCTGCCCATGGGGTGGGAGCGCCTGGACTCCCTGTGGCTGGGGTTGTTCGGGCTGTTCCCCTTGGTCCTCATCAGTCTTCCGAGCACGCCCATCTTCGGCGGGACCAAGCACTGGCTCACGGCCTACCCGTTTCTCGCCCTCGCCGCGGTCGTGGCGTGGCGGCAGCTGTGGAAGGCAGCCGCGGTCGGTCGCCGTGAACGCTGGCTCGGCCCCATCGCGCTGGCGGTGTGTCTCGGACCCGCCGCAATGGCGACCGCCAACGGGCACCCCTACAACCTGTCGCAGTACGCTCCGCTCGCCGGAGGCCCGCGCGGCGCCGCCGACCTCGGTCTCAACCGTGGCTTCTGGGGCCATGCGGTGTACGGATTCACGCCCACACTCGAGCAGCTTCCCGGCCCGATTCATCTGCACGACATGCATGAGCTCGCGCGGCGTCAGTACGCCCGGGAGGGTCGCTGGCCGCCCGGCCTCGCGCCAGCGGGCATCCGCCGCGCTCGCAGTGGACTGATGTTCCACGAGCTCCACATGACCAGCGATGAGCTGAAGACCTGGGCGCAGCTGGGCACGACCGCCCCCCACCAGGTGATCAGCCTCGACGACGTTCCGCTCAGCAGCCTGTACGTCGAGCCCTAGCGACGACCCCCGCCTGCGAGCCACGTCTTTCATGGTTCCTCGCACGTCCCGGGACGGCATGGCCTCGCCCGGGTTCGGCCCCAATCCATGTCATCGGATCCCCGATCACCCGGTCTGGGCCGTGCCATCGAACCGGTGCGGAACAGTTCGCGGTACGAATCCGAGTCGATCCGGTGCACCTGCCCCACCGCCGTGAACTCCGATGATCGGCACCCCTTGAAATCACGACAGATACCGACAACGCCCTCGGTTCACGACGCTTGCACCAACCACCAAGCGCGGGGCGACGCCATCGCTCCTGCGGGGAAACGACGATGAACACCAACATCCAACTGCGAGCCAACTGCGGCGACTACTCTGCCACGACCCAAGAGTCCGATGCACTCTCCCGCCGCGAGCTACCTCGCACCCGCGTATTCGGCTTCATTCGTGCCATGACGGGGCCCGTCCAGGGCCTGCGCCATCCCATCCAGGATCGCTTCGTGATCGGCCGCAGCGAGGACGCGGACCTGTTCCTCCTCGACGGCGGCGTCTCGCGGCGCCATGCCCAGCTGGTACCGGAGCAAAACGGCCGCGTCGTGCTGGTCGACATGGACAGCGCCAACGGAGTGTACGTCGAGGGCGAGCGGAGCTCGTGCCACGTGCTGTCTCCAGGCGATCGCTTCTCGATCGGCAGCAGCTCCTTCGTCTTCGAGAGCTCGATCCCCGATCGCACCGCGACGACTCCCACCCCGCCGAGCCCTCCCGGGCTGTTGGCCGACATCATCGAGTACCGGAAGCTCCGTCTGCAGAAGATGCGCGGAACGTCGCTGGGCACCGCCGCGCGCCTGCGATTCACGCTGCTCGAGACCCGCTTGAGCCCCGCGCCGCACACCACTCACACGCTCCGCCGGTTCCGTCGCTTTGCCTGTCGACTCGCCGTCACCCTGCGAGATCCCTCCGGTGGCCGCGTGGACGCGACCGTCCTCGACATCAGCGCAGAGGGAGCCAGGCTCGACCTCGCCGACCCCAGCCTCGAGGTCGGACAATGGATCCAGATCGTGCTGAGCAGCGGGGACAACTCGACCAGCATCGCGCTCGGAGCCTGCATCCGATGGAACGACGGCCACAACATCGGAGTGATGTTCGCGGGCGGACCCCGGGTCGCGCCCGCGCAGTCACCAGCTCGGCACGACACCGTCGACATGTCTGTGGTGGATCTCCAGGCGGCCATCGCCGCGACCCGCTCTCGGTTCTTCGCGTGAACCCCAGCGCGTCCGTGCCCCAACGGCACACTGTCGCGAGCAGGCGGCCCAAAGGAGGACTTCGCCAGCACGCAACATCATGGAGGCGGCCACGCGATAGGTCATCCACGAGTGCGGTCACTGCCGACGACCATCGCGACGGTGGGCGACCGGCCGCGGCCTCGCCCGTTGGAACACCGTACGGGTTCTCCCCAGTGGCTCACATCGGCACAATTGAATTCGAGAAAACAGCGGGAAGCCGCGGCCTCTAGGGTTCATCCTTGACCCATCGTGCTCGACGCTCCGATGCCGAAGAACAACTCGACGCCAGCGGTCGTGGGCGACCACGACGGTGCCTTGGTTCTCGTCGTCGACGATGATCGAGGCCTCGCCTGCTTGGTCGCGCGATGGCTCGAGCGCGTGGGATTCAAGGCCGAGGTGCACGCCGACGCGGAGAGCATGCTCGACGCGTTCAGCCGAAGCCTTCCCGACGCGGTGTGCCTGGACCTCGGCCTCCCCGGCATGAGCGGACAAGATGCGCTGGCCCTCATTCGAGCCCGCCACCGCACCGTCCCCACCCTGGTCCTCACCGCCGACCGCGAGCCCAGCACCGTCGTGAGCGCGATTCAGATGGGCGCCCACGACTATCTGACCAAGCCCTTGGACCGCACCAAGGTCACCACCGCGGTTCGCAACGCAGTGCAGCACCATCGCCTGGGCGCGCGCGTGCGGCAGCTCGAGCGCGAGACCCAGTCCAACCGCTTCATGGGCATCCTCGGTCAGTCGGTCCCCATGCAGCAGCTGTTTCGACAGCTCGACCGCGTGGTGGCCAGCGACATCACCGTGCTCATCCAGGGCGAGAGCGGTACGGGCAAGGAACTGGTCGCCCGTGCCATTCACGAGCAGAGCGCCCGCAGCGATGGCCCTCTGGTGGCGGTCAACTGCGCTGCAATCCCTCCCTCGCTGCAGGACTCCGAGTTCTTCGGCCACGAAAAAGGCGCGTTCACGGGTGCCGACCAGGCGCGAGCCGGTCGCTTCGAGCAGGCCAACGGCGGCACGCTGTTCCTCGACGAGGTGGCGGAGCTTCCCGCCGACCTCCAAGCCAAGCTCCTGCGTGTCCTCCAAGAGCGGCGGTTCGAGCGAGTCGGCGGACGGAAGTCGCTGCCGTCCGACTTCCGGCTGATCGCCGCGACCCACCGCGATCTGCTGCAGATGGTGGAGCGCGGAGAGTTCCGCCAGGATCTGTTCTTCCGCTTGGCCGTGCTCGAGCTCCGGGTGCCGCCGCTGCGAGAGCGCGGCGACGACACGATCTTGCTCGCGCGCACGCTGCTGGCATCCCTGGCCGCCGAGGCCAAGGTGGACTGCCCGAGGTTCGATCCCCATGCGCTCGATCTGCTGCGTGCCTACGGATGGCCGGGCAATGTCCGCGAGCTGCGGAACTGTCTACAGCGGGCCCTGGTCGTCTGCGACGGGCAGCAAATCCAAGCCACCGATTTTCCGGCGCGGATATGGGAGGGCACACCGCCTCGGGCGCACAACGACCCTCCGCCTGCCCCCGCCGCCCCCGCTCCCGCCGAGCCACCACCGCCCAAGGGGCTGGGGGGCAGCTCGTTGGCGGAGATCGAGCGCGCGGCGATTGAGGCCGCCATCCGTAGTGCGGGCGGCAACCTGTCGGAGGTCACGCGTCGGCTCGGCATCGGCCGGACCACGCTGTACCGACGGCTCAAGAAGCACGGCCTGCGCTAGACCAACGGCGAGGCCACGAGCTGTGGCCCGCCGGGGCTCGGGGGTGCGCTCGACACCGTGGCTAGAGACGAGGGTGGCTCGCGTCGGGAACGGGGCCGTCCACCAGTCGTGCGGTCACCGAGAACCTGGGCGCAGCACCGCACGTACACGCCCGTCGCTGCCCGCACCGCAGTAGAACCGATCGCGGTCAGACGACAGCCCGGTCACGACCATTTTGTCGGGCATCTCGTGGCGCTCGAGCACCTCGCCCGTGCCGGGGTCGACGCGGCGGAGCTCACTGGTCCCGCCTTCCCAGGTCCCGTGCCACAGCTCGCCCTCGGTCCAGGTGACCCCCGTGACGAAGCGATTGGACTCGATCGTCCGTGTGATGGCACCCGTGGCCGGATCGATGCGATGGATCGTGCGGTCTCGATGCTGGCCGACCCACAACGCCCCTTCGGCCCACGTCAGCCCGGCGTCGCGCCCCTTGCCCGGGGCCGGAATCGTCCCCACCACCTCGCCGGTCTCCACGTCGACCTTTTGAATCTCCGTCCCGCTGAGCTGGTACAGATGCTCGCCGTCGAAGGCGGTCCCTGCGTCCGCGGCAACGGGAAGAGTCCGGACGATCTCGCCCCGCTCGGTGTCGAGGGCCTTCATCGAGTCCCCGGTCGCGATCCACAGATGGCGGCCGTCGTGGGCCACGCCGTTGGTCGAAGCCTCCCCGAATGGCCCGTACTCCTGCACCACTACACACTGCGTCGTCGTCGGTTCGTTGCTCATCGCCTACCCTCCATGGGTTCGGTCTCATGCTACCGGCCGGGCTCGACCCTCGGGAGTAACAACGCTGTCGTGAATCCACTCGCGGTGGGGGCGACCCATCGACGCGCCCGCGCCCGGCCGAAGGGTTGCACCCGTCCCTCGGCCTCCAGCGTCGCCAGGGCCCGCTGAACGGAACGCTGGCTCACGCCCAGGGCCATGGCGAGCGCCGACGTCGACCACGGCGCTCCATCGGCAAGCACCGCCAGGACAGCCGCGTTGTTGCCATCGACAGGCGGCAGCAAGACCACCACCTCGGCCTCCGCGGCAGCCCGCAGGACGTATCCTCGCGCCGTGGCCTCTACGGTCGCGAACCCCTCGACGACCTTCCGAAGGCGCCCCACCTCCACCCGCAGACGCACCCGCCACGACTCGTTGCCCACGCCCGCCTCGAACACCCGGGCCAGCAGGTGCTCGCGATCGACATCGCCGGGCCAGGCCTCGGCCAGCGCGACGACCAACGACAACAGCACCGGTCGCCGAGCGAGCGAGCGCACCGAAGACATCGGTCCCACCGCGCGCCGACAGGCGTCGACGACCACGGCCGAGGACGCCAACAAGGCCTCCACCTCGGCGAGCCCCACGACCCGCTCCACGCCGCGCACGCGCATGCGTGCCGCCGGCCGCCGCAGCTGGTCGAGCGCCACGGCGATCTCGGCCGAGAGGGCGCCGATTCCCAGCCGCGCCGCCGCCTTGGTGGCCGCCTCGAGGGCCTGCGCCGCCGCCCCGGCCCGCACGCGTCGAACCGCGATGTCGGCCGCCACCAGGTGCCCGATCGCCTCCAGCACGGGCGGAGCATCGCGCAGCACCAGCGCGGCCCGCTTGGACTCGGCTTCATCGACCCGCCCCAGCAGCAGCAACCACCGCAGCTCGAGCAGCCGCCCGTGGATCGCGTTGCTTCGATCGCCGCGGTCTTCGAGCACGGCGATGGCCTCCCCCAACCCGTCGGGTGAGGTGCCGAGCTCTCGCCGGGCCACCGCGACCTCGGTCCGTGCCACGATGCAGCGCGCCCGGGCCAAGGGCTCCTGCCCACCGAACCCCTGGACTGCCCGCCGGAGCAGCGCATCGGCCTCGGCCAGCTCCCCCAGCTGCGCCATGGCCGTTCCGCGGAGCGCCAGCGCGAAAGCGTCGTCGCGCAATGCGACTTGATCGAGCGCCGCCAGCGGGTCACCGGCCGCCAGCGCGCGAGCGGCCGTGTTGAGCGCAGAGTCCATCGCGGCGAGAGCCGAATCCCGCCCGTATTGTTACTCCCCTATCGGCCGGCCGGGGAGCTATTGCGTAGGCATGGTCAATTCCCAGCCCAATCCCGGCCCCGACGCGTGGCTCGACGCTCGTCGTGCGCTGCTGGTGCGCGAGAAGGAGCTCACCCGTCTGCGAGACGAGGTCAGTGCCCTGCGGCGAGCCCTGCCCCACCGACCCATGGAGCGTGCATACGTGTTCGACAGCCCCCAGGGCCCCCGCTCGATGCTCGACCTGTTCGGCGACAGCCAGCAGTTGCTCGTCTACCACTTCATGTTCGGACCCGACTGGGAGGCAGGGTGTCCCAGCTGCACGTTTTGGGCGGACCACTTCGACCCGATGATCCCCCACCTACGCGCGCGCGACACCGCGTTCGCGGTCGTCTCCAGCGCCCCGCTCGCCAAGCTCCAGCCGTACGCCGAGCGCATGGGGTGGCGCTTTCCGTGGGTGTGCTCGGCCACCAACGAGTTCAACCGCGAGTTCGCGGTCACGTTCTCCGAGCAGGAGGTGGCGGGACGATCGCCGCTGTACAACTTCGGCACCCAGAGCGCGCACGGCCAACAGATGCCGGGCGCCAGTGCCTTCCTGCGCAAGGGCGACGAGATCGTCCATACCTACTCCACCTATTCGCGGGGGCTGGACATCCTCAACGGCACGTACCACTGGCTCGATCTGACGGCCAAGGGGCGCGACGAGGCACAGCTGACGCATCCCATGGCATGGGTCCGACGGCACGATGAGTATCCCGGCTAGACTCGACTTGGCGGTTTTCCATGGGCCACAACGCCGTCAGCGGCAGCTGCCTGGCGAGGCTGCGCTTCGAAGGCGCATCGGGTCATGCGTCGAGGAGCGAA
>JAHZJA010000448.1 GCA_022601155.1 Deltaproteobacteria bacterium
CTTGGTCTCGTTCGCCGCGATGGTGATGCGCTCGCCCGCGGTGTCGTCGTCGGTGGCACCGGGGGCCCGCATCGTGTCGGACCAGCCACGCTGCGCCGAGATCCGATAGTCACCGGTCTCCACGTTCTCCATGATGAAGCGCCCGTCATCGTTGGTCTGGCCACCGCCGCCCCAGCGGGGACCTTTGAGCCGGATGTTGACACCGGAGACCGGCTCGCCCTTCTCGTCGCGTACGGTGCCTTCCACGTTCCCACCCGTGGGCAGGGAGAGCACGAGATCGGTGACGTTCGTATCCGCCCCGAGCTCGGTCTCGGTGGGCTTGTCATTGGAGGGGTAGTCATCGTGGCGAGCGGACACCTCGTAGCTGCCGGCCAACAGACCGGCGACCTCGAAGCCACCGTCGGCCTCGGTCTGCTCGCCCCAGCTGTTGCTCCGTTGGGCCCGAGGATCTTTGCCGGCCTTCATGCGGGCCGACACTCGGGCTCCTGCGATGGGCTTACCCTCGGCGTCGACCACCTTGCCGCGGATCGACTGACCACCATGCACTGACCAGCTGAGGCCAGTGACCGAGGTGTCGGCGACGACGATGTCTGGATACTCTTTCTCGGCGACGAAGCCTTCGCAGCTCACCGAGACCTCGTAGGTGCCGGGCAGCAGGCCCTTGACGAGCACGGAGCCATCTTCCTTGCGCTCGTTGCTGGTTCCCCAGTCCTTCTTGCGTGTGGTCTCTTTGAGGGTGACGGAGCCGTAGGAGCAGGGCTCCTTGCCGTCGACGAGCACCGTGCCGCGCACGGTGACCGCCGGATGTGCCCGCACGACGATCGCCTCCGACGTCTCGCCCAGGCCCACGTGGACTTGCTCGTCGGCGAGTCCCGTGAGCTCCTCGTCGAACACCCGGACCTTGTAGCTGCCAGGCTCGAGGCCCTCGATACGAAAGCCGCCGTTGTTGTCGCTGTAGGCGGAACCGCTGCTGCTGCCGAACATGCCCGAACGGGCCGAGACCTTGGCGTTGGCGACGGGCTCGCCCGAGTCCGCCCAGACCACCTTGCCCACCACCACCGACTCGGGGGTGAGGAACAGCTCGACGAAGGTGCCCGGGACCGCGGCGCCTCGCGAGCCGCGACCGTAGCCCTCGGCGTGGGCACTGATATTGACCTCGGGGGGCTCGACCCACAGCGAGAACTGACCGTCTGCCCCGCTACGGCCAAAGGAGCTGCCGTTGTTGCCCCACCAGCGACCGCCGGCCGTGACCCATGCGCCCTCGATCTCGCCGCCCGAGATGTCCTTGACCACCCCTTTGACCTCGACGCCACCTTCTTCGAGCACGAAGTCGACACCTTCGCGGTTGGTGCCCGTGACCAGATCGACGGTGTTGCGCTTGGTGTTCTGGATCCCCGACCTGGCTTGGTAGCGCCGCGGGAGGTAACCACGTGCCGAAGCGTCCAGCCGCTGTGAGGTGCCCAGCAATCCCTCGAGGCGGTAGGTTCCGTCTTCGCGGGTGGTGGCGCACTCGGGAGGAAAGCGGCGGTAGCCGGCGATTGAAGTGTCGCGGAGCGTGGCGCACACCGAAGCCCCCGCGATGGGTTGGCCGGCCTCGTCGCGTACCGTGCCCGTCACCGAGGCCTTGGCGGCGGTGAGTGGATCGATCTCGCTCGCGCGAAGCACCTTGGCCGTCGGTCCATCAACACTGGCCGCGGCCGCAGCCGAGCTCACGGCGTTGGGCTTGCCTTCGGTGGGCGGCTCAGCGCTGGGGCGCAGCCAGAGCCAAAGCCCTACCGCCAACCCGACTATCGCAACCAGTCCGAATATCTGCGTCTTGGATCCCTGCGCCATGTGTCGCTCCGTCTGGGCCATGAAACCACGGTCTGGGTAGTTCGTCTGGGGAACTCGTTGTAGGCAGCCGAAATGTTCCCGCGGAATCGGCGCTCGCGCGTTGGCACGATCGGCTCGTTCACCCCCCAGGACGTCGTTGCTTGCGTGTACCGAGGTGCGACACGACGTGCTGTTTTCGCGCCGCTGCGGTGCTCTGAGCCGGGGGGAGGCAGCCTTCGCCACGTCGATGAAACCTTCCCGTGGCGCCTTGGTACCGACGCTGAGCACCGACAGTTCGCTGTATCGTGTTCTGTGTGAGCACGGCGCAGATCATCACGGCCGGTGTGTGGTTGGGGGGCGCGGTCGGGGTGATCTCCTGCGGGCCGACGACGTCGGCCCCGACCCCAACGGCCACCGGAGACACCAGCACCAGCGGAGGCACCACGCAGAGCACTCCGTCGACCGCGGAGGGTTCCTTCGGGACGACTGCCGATGAAGGGTCTGCCGACGAGACCGCTTCGACCGGAGACACGGGGGCGGTCGCGTGTCCCGAACAGCTCGGCTGGCAGTGGATCGACGAGTTCGATGACCGGCGGTCGCGCGTGAGCGCACGGGCGATCGAGGCCGTCGAAGACGGGATCATCGTCTTGACGCACCTCTCTGAGGGGTCTCCTCGCAACGTCTTGCGCCACTACGACGCGGCGGGGCTGCAGTCCGAGCAGGATTTCCCGAGCTCGTTCGAGGCCAACGCCTTTCGTGTCTTGCCGGGGGGCGACGTGCTGATGTGCGGTCGTAGCCTCACGGGGAAGCCGGGGTTGTGGTTGTCGCGCCACGATGCCACGGGGGTGGAGCAGTGGTCGTTCCAAGACCCCGGTTCGATCTGCCTTGCCGTCGACGTGACCGCTTCGGGCGACATCGTGATGGGAGGCAGCGGGCCGGGGGATATCGCCGTGTACTACCGCCTCGACGGTGCGGGAAACCTGATTGGCTCGTTGGACCCCAACGTCCTGGAGCTGTTCATCCTGCATGAGCTGTTGACGGTCGGCGAAGAGGTGTTCGTGCTCGGCGAGTCCGCCATCAATTTCAACTCGGGCTTTTGGTTCGGTCGTCTCGACGCATCCGATCAGGTGATCTGGGGCGAGTCCCACTTCACCTTCGAGGGCCCCGAGAGCCGCGCGACCAATCTCGCGTTGGATCCCACCTCCGGCGACATCATCGTCAGCGGGTTTCGGCGCCCCGACTCTGGTGTGGACCAGATGACGGTGTGGAGGTTCGGGCCGGACGGCGCGATGGACTGGGAGAGCGTTCATCCCCTCACGGCCTCGGAAGAGGCATATGCGGTTCAGGTGGCACCGGACGGGACCATCATGGTGGCCGCGACCAGCTATTTGGGCGACAGTACCTACGTGCCCCTGGTGGCGGCGCTTTCGCCTACGGGGGCCCTGGAGTGGTGGTTGGAGGTGGAGGGGCTCCGGTCCATGTTTGGTCTCGATCTCTCACTGGATGAGTGCGGAGCCCTGTACATGACCGGTTGGGAGGTCCTGGGTGCCGAAGGCAGCTGGGTTGGGCGGTACATGCCCGAGCGATGACCCCGCTGGTCGAGGGTTGGGCGGTGCTCGAGGGCCTCGAATGGTGCGCCCCCGAGCCGCGGCCCATCGTCGTTCGCCCCGATCGACGTGGCCCACGGTTCGGAGGCGGCACTATCCTTCAGTAGAGGGGCCGGGGCGGGTCATTGGACGAGCTTCGTGGGGCGGCCCCTTGGAGTCGTCGTCGTCCCGTGTCGAGGGCTAGCCTCGACTTTGGCGGTTTTCCACGCGCCACAACACCGCCCCCGACCGCTGTGGCAGTGTTTTCGCTCCTCGACGCATGACCC
>JAHZJA010000449.1 GCA_022601155.1 Deltaproteobacteria bacterium
CTCATCGACGCCGAGCGCCACACGATGGAGTTGGTCGTCCCCGACGACAAGCTCTCGCTGGCCATCGGCAAGAAGGGCCAAAACGTGCGATTGGCCTCCTGTCTGACGGGTTGGCGCATCGACATCCACTCCGAGAGTAAGATTCGCGAGATGGAAGCCCGCAGCTTGGCCGAGATGGCCGCGATCCCCGGCGTCGGTCACGAGCTGGCCACGGAGCTGTTCCAGCTCGGCTGGCGGGGACTCCGAGATCTGGCCGTGGCGGACACCGACGAGCTGGCCGAAGTGGCCGGGGTCGACAGCCCCGCTCGGGCCGACGAAATCATCGAGGTGGCCAACGACGCCGCCAGCGGGAACCTCGTGCTGCAGGTGCAGTACCCAACCACAGAGGATCTCGAGCAGCCTGGTGCGCCAGGCGGAGGTGTGGATTGATCGAACCGGTACGAACCTGCGTCGCGTGTCGCACGCGACGGCCGCAACGGGCCCTGGTCCGATTGCGGCGTCGATCCGACGGAGTGGTCGTACCGGCCATGGGTCGGCGCACCCACGGGCGCAGTGCCTATCTGTGTCCCGATCGAGGCTGCGTGGACAAGGCGCTTCGGCGTCGAGCCCTGGAGCGCTCGCTGTCTCCCCGCGGACAGCAACGGGGGTCCGAACAGCGGACCGCAAAGCGGACCCGAGAGCGGAACGGTCGAGCCGCTCGGGTGCACGCGCCCCAACTGCAAGCCCTGTGGCTGCAGATGGAGGCCGCCCTCGACCAAGAGATCGAGACATTGCAACGGTCCGGCGACATCAGCCGTAGCACCCGCTACGACGCGCTGCGCAAGCTGCGTGGGGAGCTACGTCAGCCGGGGAGGTCTGCCTAATCCATGGCGAAGATCCGCGTATATGAGCTCGCTCGCGAGCTGGGCAAGGACAATAAGTCCTTGGTCAAGGTGATCCGAGGCCTCGGCATCGAGATCAAAAATCAGATGAGCACGCTTGCACCCGAAGAGGCACAGCGCGTGCGCGACAACCTGTCGCCTTCCTCCACTGGAGGGAGTGCACGGGCCGCCACTGTTGGTGGTGGGCCCGCACCTGGCAAGCGCAAGTCGGTGATCCGACGGCGTGGCGCCGAGGTGCGGCGTCGCCGGGCCGAACGCGAGGAGGCTGCCGAGCAGGCAACCGCCGTCGTGAACAAGGCCACTGGCGGCGCAGTCTCCGACACGGCTCGTCCCGCATTCCGTCCTGCCCGTGGTTCCGCCCCCGAGGCGGGAGCACGGCCCGGTCCACGTCCCCCCATGCGCTCCGCCGCCGCCTCCGTGCGCTCGGCTGGATCGCAAGGTGCGGAACAAGGTTCGGCCACCTCGGCACCCGAGGGTGCTGGCGAGACGGGTCCCGATGGGGAGCCCTTGGTCTCCCCAGCCGTGGGGACGCGGATCGAGCTGCCGCGAGGTACGCGTCGCTTGCCCGGAGGCATGGCGGCTCGCATCGAGCAGCAGGCGACGGTGCCCGTCCAACGACGCGCCACCCCGTCGCCTCGCCCGGCTCCCGCCCCGCAGGAGCCCGTGGCTGCTGCTCCTGCTGCCGCGTCGGCCGAGCCGGCTCCCGCAGCCGAAGCGGAAGCCCCGGCTGCGCCCGCGACGGAAGGTGAAGCCGCGCCCAAGCCCGAGGCTGCACCGGAAGACGGTGGTCGCCGAGTGGTGCGCAACGAGGACGGCGTGATCGTCGGTGCTCGTTCGCAGCGGTCCGAGCCCAAGATCCTCGGCTTCATCCCGCTTGCCCAGACCAAGCGGCGACAGCAGGTGATCATCACCGATGCCGCCGACGAAGACCGCAAGGGTCGGGCCAGTCAGCGCAAGCAACGCGAGGAGAAGGCGCAAGCTCAGGGTCGTCGTCGCAAGATGAACCGCGGCCGTGGTCGCGGGCCGGGCGGTCCTCCCAAGGTCTCCACGCAGGAGATGAGCGAGGAGAAGAAGCGCATCCGGGTGGACGAGGCGATCCAGGTTTCCGACCTCGCCCACCAGATGAGCCAGAAGGCCTCGGTCATCCTCCGCCAGCTGTGGAGCATGGGCCTGCGTGGCATCACCATCAACCACGCGATCGACTTCGAGACCGCGGAGATGGTGGCGGCAGAGTTCGCCTACACGGTCGAGAACGTCGCCTTCGACGAGGAGGAGATCGTTGGAGCCCGCGAGGAAGAGATCGGCAAGCACCGTGCACCGGTCGTCACCTTCATGGGCCACGTCGACCACGGCAAGACCTCGCTGCTCGACAAGGTTCGCGAGTCGCGGGTGGCCGCGGGCGAGGCCGGCGGGATCACCCAGCACATCGGCGCCTACCGGGTCGACACGGCCAAGGGTCCCGTGGTGTTCCTCGACACGCCCGGCCACGAAGCGTTCACGGCCATGCGTTCCCGTGGAGCTCAGGTCACCGACCTGGTGGTCTTGGTCGTGGCAGCCGATGACGGCGTCATGCCGACCACCATCGAGGCCATTGCGCACTCGAAGGAAGCCGGCGTGCCCATTGTGGTCGCCGTCAACAAGATCGACAAGCCCGACGCCAACCCGGGGCGGGTCAAGCAGTCGTTGATGGAGCAGGGCCTGGTCGGCGAAGAGTTCGGCGGCGACGTGGCCGTGCTCGAGGTCTCCGCCAAGACGGGGCAGGGCGTCGACGAGCTGATCGAGAACCTCGCGCTTCAGGCCGAGGTGATGGAGCTGCGAGCTCCCGATGTGGGGCGTGCCCAGGGCGTGGTGCTCGAGGCGCGGATCGACAAGGGGCGCGGAACCGTGGCGACGGTGTTGGTCCAGACCGGCAAGGTCAAGACGGGCGACATCATCGTGGCCAACGAGTACCAGGGCAAAGTTCGCGGTCTGTACGACGACCGCGGTCGCAAGCTCAAGGAGGCCGGTCCGTCCATGCCGGTCGAGGTGCTCGGCCTGTCCGGCGTGCCCGCAGCGGGCGACCGCGTCGACGTGGTCGACAGCGATCGCGATGCCAAGGCGCTGGTCACCCACCGTCGGGAGCAACGCAAGCGCAAGGAGAGCGTCCGTACCGGACCGTCGATCCTCGAGCGCATGCTCCAGCGGAAGAAGACCCCGGTCCTCAAGATCGTGCTCAAGTCCGACGTTCAGGGCTCGGCACAGGCGCTCCACGATGCGCTCGAGGACCTGTCGACCGAGAAGGTCAAGGTCGAGGTCATCAAGTCCGAGGTC
Source organism: Deltaproteobacteria bacterium (assembly GCA_022601155.1). Classification (GTDB taxonomy): domain Bacteria; phylum Myxococcota_A; class Polyangia; order Nannocystales; family Nannocystaceae; genus Paraliomyxa. The sequence goes on from JAHZJA010000449.1 coordinate 3,192, forward strand.
GGCCAGATCACGGAGAACGACGTCAAGTACGCCCGAGCTGGTGACGCGGTGATCTTCGGATTCAACGTCAAGCCTGCCGGCAAGGCGGCTCCGGTCGCCGACCAAGAAGGCGTCAGCATCCTGACCTTCTCCGTCATCTACGAGGCGACCGAGAAGTGCGAAGAGCTGATGATCAGCCTGCTCGAGCCCGAGTACCGGGAGCGCGAGCAGGGCGAGGCCGAGGTGCGGGCACTGTTCCCCATTCCTCGCCTGGGCGTGGTGGCCGGTTGTCGCGTCATCAAGGGCCTCATCCAACGCTCGAGCCACGTCCGTGTGCATCGAGAAGCGGAAGTGGTGTTCGAGGGCCTCATCTCCTCGCTGCGCGTGTTCAAGGACGACGTCCGCGAGGTCAAGGACGGCTTCGAGTGCGGCATCGTGGTCGATGGCTTCACGACCATCCAAGAGGGTGATGTGATCCACGCCTTCGCGGTCGAGGAGATTCCGCCCACGCTCTGAGCGGGGCGGTCCTCGTTGCTCCGGCCGGGTCGCCCTCGAGGTGGCCCGGCGGCACACCGGCCTTTCACCCATGAGCATGCGACTGCAGCGGGTGGAGCGGATGCTCCGCGAGGCGCTGGCCGACATCTTGCTGCGGGGCTCGCTTCGCGACCCTCGGCTGCGTGACATCGCAGGGGTGTCGATCACTGCCGTGAAGGTCGCGCCCGACATGGGGCAGGCACAGGTCTACGTCGATGTGCTGTCGGCGTCGGTGCCGACCTCCGAGATCCTGGCCGGGCTCAATGCGGGGGCGTCGGCGATTCGAGCCCGACTGGGCGGACGCATCCGGCTCAAGCGAACCCCGGCGTTGCAGTTCATCGTGGACGACAGCATCGAGCAGGGGCGCAAGATCGAGGCGGTCCTCGCCGAGATCCGGGCTCAGGAGCAGCACAGGCGAGTGAGTTGGCAGACGAGGCCGAGACGGCCCCCGCCGATCCGCCCCACGATCCCGACGCGCCCCGAGAACCGGACGCCTGACGATGGGCCGTCGCCGGGCATCCGACCCCGATCTGCACGGCGTGCTGGTGGTCGACAAGCCGGCCGGACCCACCTCGCACGACGTCGTGGGCTGGATTCGTTGGGCGCTGGGCGTGCGCAGGGTGGGGCACTGCGGGACCCTGGATCCGGGGGCGACCGGATTGCTGGTCGTGGGGGTCGGCTCCGCGACCAAGCTCGCGCCGTACCTCACGGGGCAGGACAAGCGCTACCAGGCGCGTTTCGTGCTCGGGGCCAGCACCACCACCGATGATGCCGACGGCGCGGTGGTGGAGCGACGAGCGTGTCCTCCCGAGCTGTCGTCGCGCGTGCCCGAGGCGGTGCAGGCCCTGGTGGGGGACCATGCGCTCCCGCCCCCCGCGTACTCCGCGGTGCACGTAGAGGGTCGTCGCGCGCACGAGCTGGCGCGGGCGGGGCAGGCCCCATCCCTGCCCGCTCGCCCCATGATCGTCTACGCGGTGGAGCCCGGCCCCGTACGCGATCGCGACGCCGAGGTGGATGTCGAGGCGACATTGAGCGTGAGCAAGGGCACCTACATCCGCTCGCTCGCAGTATGGCTGGGGCAGCGCGTCGGGGTGCCCGCCCACTTGGCCGCGCTCCACCGGGTAGGCAGCGGCACACTGGACCTGACCCATCCC
>JAHZJA010000040.1 GCA_022601155.1 Deltaproteobacteria bacterium
CAGCCTCTGGCCATCACCGACCCTGCGCGCGGCTCGATGCGGGAAGACCGTCGCTTGGCCCCGCTGTACCGACGGTACGAGCTCGGCATCATGATCTGAGCTCGGGCGGCCCCGAGTCTTCACCGTTCGGGGTCGTGCCCGCGCCCACTCGGTCGACGTGGGCACACCTGCCTACCGTGGACGTCAGCGCTCGTCGCTACCGCTCGCTGCGTGCGACCGCGATCAGCGGATCCTCGGTGCCAACTCCACCTCGACCGCGAACGTGCGGGGCGAGGCGCAGCGCCCATCGTCCTGGCACACCATCGGGTTGCCCGTGCCACTGTCTACCTCGTCGAGGGTCCCTGGCTGTGCCCGAGCCCGTGGACCCCGTGCTGGTCGGCTCGGCCATCGCCCGAGGCATCATCATCACCGGGGCAGCCGCTCGCCAGCGACACGAGCGCTGTTGAAGCGAGGGTTGATATGCGGGGTGAAAGCGGTCGAAATCCAAACGTACCCATAGTCAAGCAAGCCAATGACGACCCACGTGGCCTCGGCGCAGCGAATGTCGATGGACGGTCCGCAGATCGCCACCGCACGGCGGATACGGGCGTGCTCGGCCTCGCAACCCAAGGACATCACGCCCCCTTTCGCATGGCGGCGGTCCCTTCGAGACCGTCCGCCGGTCGGAGATGCGATGGCTACGTTGGCCAGCAGTGGCATGAAGACGATCCGTGGCTACACCCTCGGTGATACCGTGGTGGTGACTAGACAACAGCCAAGGATGGCGTCTGATGCGAGAGATACGAGCGATACAAATCGGTTGGGTAGCGTTACTACTGGCACACTCCGCGTGTAATGACGGAACGCAGGCCCCACCATGCGATGACGGCCGCTGCACGTCGACCAGCGACGGTTCGACCACGACGGCAGACTCGGGCAAGGACAGCTCGGGCTTGGATACCGGGTCGGGCAGCACGTCGGGCGATCGAGGCTCCACGACCGATGGCGAGACGGCCGAGACCGCCGTCGACGAGACAACCACCTCGAGCGACACCGACTCATCGACAGGGGGCGACAGCGGCTCGTCCTCGGGCGAGCCCGTGGGCTGTGGCGACGGCGTCGTCGATCTGGGCGAGGAGTGTGACGATGGCGATGGAGAGGATGGCAACGGCTGCGACAACGACTGCACCGAGTCCGTCGTGGTCGGACTGACAGCCGGATGGAGCCACACCTGCGCGATCTTGGACACGGGTGTCGTTCGATGCTGGGGCAGTAACGCCAGGGGCGAGCTGGGGCTGGGCAATGTCGAAGCCATCGGTGACGACGAGACCCCGGCCACCAGGGCGCCCGCGGACATCGGCACGGACGCTGCGATGGTCGCCGCGGGGGACGCCTTCACGTGCGCGGTCACCGTTGACGGTGCCGTGCGCTGCTGGGGTTGGAACATATCGGGACAGCTGGGCTACGGCAACGTGCTCGACATCGGAGACGACGAGCTTCCGAGCAGCGTCGGCGACAACACCCTCGCGGCCGGTGTCATTACCACCATCGCGACGGGCACTCGATCGGTTTGTGCAGCGTACGACGATGGCGAAGTGGCGTGCTGGGGAGACGCCAATTTCGGCCAGCTCGGCTATGGCAACTACGACAACATCGGTGACAACGAGTTCGTCTCTACCGCAGGCCTGGTCGACGTCCCGGGAGATGTCGTTCAGCTCGCGGTCGGCGACAGGCACACCTGTGCTCGGCTGAGCACCGGTGCGGTTCGATGCTGGGGGTACGGCGGGGATGGAGCGCTCGGCTATGGCAACCCAGACTGGATTGGAGACAACGAGCTGCCGAGCAGCGTCGGTGAGGTCGCGGTCCCCAGCGCCGTTTCCCTCGTCGCGGGGGCTAACCACACCTGCGTGCTCACCGTGACCGGATTGGTCTGGTGCTGGGGCCACAGCGCCAACGGTGCCCTGGGCCACGGGAACACGGCGCCGATCGGCGACAATGAGACGCCGGTGGGGTCGGCAATGGTCGTCGAAGACATGCTCGGAGAGAGCGTGACACAGATCGTCGCCGGCGCCGACCATACCTGCGCGCTGGTCTCCGGCAGCCTGGTGCGGTGCTGGGGCAACGGCGCCTACGGCCGGCTCGGCTATGGCAACACGAACGACATCGGCGACGACGAGACCCCGTATTCCGCCGGCAACGTCGACATCGGCGGACCCGTCGTTCAGCTGGCAGCGGGGTACAGACACACCTGCGCGCTGATGCAGTCGGGAGGAGTCCGTTGCTGGGGGCTGGGCTGGGACGGGCGTCTGGGCTACGGCAACACGGATAACATCGGCGACGACGAGACCCCCAGCAGCGCGGGCGACGTCCCGTTGTTCTGACGGGCGCGGGGCCACGCTCGCGACTCGAGCGTGGTCCAGGCTCTATCATCAGGCGTGGCCGAACCAACCCACTACATCAACGTGGACCTCGACCTTTCCGGGGACGAGTCGATGCTGCCGCTGCTCGAGGCGTGGGGCGAAGCGGTGTTCGTCCTCCATCACAGCGGGGATGCCGAGCAGGGCTGGACGGTGGGCCTGGAGACCAGCCCCGAGCTCGAGACGGCCGAGGACACGATCACCCGGTTCGTCGAGCTGGTGCGAGGGCTGACCCCGCAGCTGCGGGCACACTGGGATCGGCTGCAGTCGCGCGTGCTGGACGTGGGGGTCCAGGCTGGCGCCGAGCCCCGGTCGTGGACTGTCGAACTCCAGCCGCAGACGCTCCAAGCCATGGCCGAGATCGGGGCTCGCTTGGTCTGTACGATCTACGCGCCGTACGAGGACGACGACGCGGCCTCGGAACCAAACCCTGTTCGTAGCGGGGCGGCGGGCGCGGATTCCTGATTGTTCGAGGGCTCGATCGCGAGGCTCTTGCGGTTGGTTTGCGAACCATCGAACCTAGACACCCCACGCGGTGTCGAAGAGCCATGGGCCTCTCCTCGCTCCTCGCATGGCGACGTCGGACTCGAATCCTCGCGGCATTACTGCTGTTGTCACTGTGGTGGCTGTGGGTGAGGGCGTACATCGGTGACTTCGGCGAAGCACGATGGCGCGTCACGGCGTTGCTCATTGGAGCGGCCCCCCTCGTGCTCGGCAGCGCGGTCACCCTCGCCGTCATCGCGCACCGTAGCCGGAGCCTCAGCGCCGCGATCATGCTGGCCTCTCCCGCCATCGTGTTGCCGGCGCAAGAGTTCGCGGTGGCGGCACAGCGGTACGCCGACGATGAGGGCTACCTGATTCGCACCGGCATGCAGCTCTCCTTCCCACTGCTGGGCATCGACCCGCAGACCCGCATCCCGGTACACTTCAGTGGCTGCCTGACCTCCGACGTGTGGGAGGCTCGCGTGTGGATCAACAACACCACCACGCGGTGGCTCTCCGAGAACCTCGGTCCGATGGAGGGCCTGTACTTCGGCCCACTGCCGTCTCGCAAGGAGGGGGAGCGGCAGATCGCGCAGCACGGCCGACTCCTCGAGCAAGCCTACGATGGACGGGCGGTTCGCTTTGACGGCATGACCTACCCGATCCGGCCGCAGCTTCGCGACTACCTCGACGCCATTGTCCGCGATGACGAGGTCCGGCAGCGGTTTCGAGTGGCCGTGCTCCACGATGAGATGCTGCTGGTCAAGCGCGACGCCGACGATCCGGACGGCCACGGCCGTTTGGAAACGTTCCGCATGACGGCGAGGCCCCGGTAAGCAGCGAGTGCCGTGGAGCCTCGGCGCTGAGCCCCCAATGCCTCGCTCGATGCGGGCAGACCGTCGCCCGGGGTCGCCACACCGACGCGGCGGCCTTCGCCCAATGAGCTGACCACCGCGGCCCCCGAAAATCCCCCGTCCCGAGCCCGCGCCGGGGCCAATACATCGAACGGCGCACAATGGGGGCAGCTGGGCCCAAGGGCCGGGACCGCCCGCCAACGGCGGCCCGCATCGAAGCCGCGACGGGCCTTGAAACGCACGCCGACCCGGGGCATGACCGACCTGCGCGTCCCCATTGCGGCGCGTGGGTCTGATGGTGCAGCGCAACCCCACGGGCGATGAGGGCCACGAGCCCAAGCGACCTCGACGCGACGGCCTCGAGGACACGCTGCTGCGCGAGACGATCGGCGACGAGTCCAGCCACTCCCGCGTCGAAGACATCGAGGCCCTCCCCCGTGGCGCGATGGTCGGTCGCTACGTGGTGCTCGAGCACATCGGCGCGGGGGGGATGGGTGTCGTGTACGCGGCCTACGATCCCGACCTCGACCGCCGTGTCGCGCTCAAGGTGCTGCGCGCCACCCTCGACGACGAGTCCGAGGGCGATGTGGCTCGCGCTCGGCTGCTGCGCGAGGGACGGGCGATGGCCAGCGTCCATCACACCAACATCATCGCGGTTCACGACGTGGGGACCCATGAGCAGCGGGTATTCATCGCGATGGAGTTCATCGACGGGTACACCCTCACCGACTGGCTGCTGCTCACCCGTCGCAGCCGCGCCGAGGTTCTGGGCGTGTTCCGGGCCGCGGGCGAGGGGCTGGCCGCCGCCCACCGCCAGGGCCTGATTCACCGCGACTTCAAGCCCGACAACGTGCTCATCGGGCACGACGGGCGGGTTGCGGTGGTCGACTTCGGGCTGGCCCGTCGCGACGAGCTGGCCAGCCACGGCAACGACCTCGACCTCGCATCCATCGCCACCGAGTCGTCGGGCGGGCATGATGCCGAGCCCGAGTCGTTGGGCAGTCGCGCCAATGAGCCCGCGATGACGATCACGCGCACTGGTATGCTGCTGGGCACCCCCGCCTATATGGCGCCCGAGCAGCATCTGGGCCTGCACCCCAGCGCAGCTGCCGATCAGTTCGCCTTCTGTGTGGGCCTGTACGAAGCGCTCTACGGGGAGCGCCCGTTTTGCGGAGACAACCCGGCCGAGCTGTTGGTCAATGTGACGGAATCGGATGTACGACCGCCGCCGGACAACGCCCGGGTGCCCGGCTGGATCCGACGGGTGCTCCTGCGCGGGCTCGGCCGTCGCCCACGAGAACGCTGGCCCGACATGGAGGCGTTGCTCGAGGCCCTGCACCACCCCCCGCACGCCCGACGGCGACGCTGGGCCGCGGCCGCGATCGGGGTGTTGGCCGTGGGAGGTGGCAGCGCGGGACTGTGGGCCGCCACGCAGACCGATCAGCGACGCTGCGATGCCAGCGTCCAGCAGTGGCACGAGCTGTGGGATGACACCACCCAGCAGCATGCTGCCCGTGCGTTCGAGGCCACGAACAAGGGCTTCGCCGCCGATGCGTGGCGCGTCGTCCAACGCGACGCCCAGGCGCATGTCCAGACATGGACCGCGGCCCAGGTCGATGCGTGTGCTGCCACCCATCTGCGCGACGAGCAATCGCCCGAGGTGCTCGAGCTCCGCGAGGCGTGCTTCGAAGGTGCACGTCAGCGGTTCGCCACGCTCACCGAGCTGTGGACCGACGCCGATGACGAGATCGTGGCCGGGGCCGTAGACGCCGTGCGTTCGCTGCCCGCCCCGCCCACGTGCATGGCCTCCGTGGTGTTGCGCTCGGAGGCCCGCCTGCCCCGCGACCCCGCCGTGCGAGCCGAGGTCGCGGCCCAGCGTCGCGCGCTCGACCGGGTGAGCGTGCTCGGCCACGCCAACCGCCTCGACGTCGCCCGCACCCTGGCCAGCGAGGTGCTCGCGCGCGCCCAGACGCTGGGGGTGATGTCGCTGGAGGCCGAGGCACTGCTGGCTCGGGCCGACCTCGAAGAGGCCGTGGGCCAGCTCGACGATGCACAGGCCAGCACCCACGCGGCGCTGTTGCTGGCCGAGCGCAATGATGATGACCGCCTCGCCGCCATCGCGTGGATCGATCTGTTGTGGATCGACGGCTATCGACGGGCGCGACACGATGCTGGACATGCCGCGGCCGACCACGCACGGGCCCTGCTCCACCGCGGGCCCGACACCGAGAACCTGGCGATCTTGCTCGAGAGCCGCCTGGGCGACCTGCTGTACACCGAGGGACGCTACTTCGAGGCCCTCGACCGGCACCGTATCGCCCTGGACCTCCGCCTCGAAGCCGGGCCCGATGACGATCCGAGACTGGGTGACTCGCTGACGGGCATGGGGCTGTGTGAGCTCGAGCTGGGGCGCTACGACGACGCGCTCGAGCACCTGCAGACCGCCCGACGCCTGTACCGCGAGACCTACGGCCCGAGGCATCCCCAGACCGCCGCCGCCCTCACCAACCTGGGCATCGCCTACGATTTCCGCGGCGAGCTGGCCGAGGCCCTGCACCACCACGAGCAGGCACGGGTGGTCTCCGAGCTAGCCCATGGGGCGTCGCACACCTCCGTCGCCGAGGTCCTCAACAACTACGGCAGCGTGCTGGTCGCGATGGAGCGCTACGAGGACGCCGAGGCTGCGTTCGTGCGTGCCCGCGATATCTTGTCGCAGCACTACGACGCCGAGCACCCCGATCTCGCGATGGTCGCCTTCAACCTGGGCCAGGTCGCCGATGGCCGCGGCCAGCCCAGTCGGTCCCGCTCCTTGCATCGTCATGCGCTGACGATTCGGGTGCGCACACTCGGCCAGGACCACCCCGACATTGCCACTTCGCTGCAGGCGCTGGCCGAGCTGGACATCGCCGAGGGTAAGCATGCCGAGGCGCGGCGCCGTCTCGAGCGAGCCCTGGAGATCCGGATGCAGGCGTTCGGCGAGGACAGCGAGGACGCACTGGAGATTCGTCGACAGCTCGAGAGCGTGCCTGCGGACGCCGAGCCAGGATAGAGCCGCGAGGATCGCAGCGACACGGCCGGGGCCAACGCCCGGCTCACGCTCGCGCGTGGACGATCCACACCGCGGCCTCCAACAGGGGAGGACCGGTCCGATACTGCTCCTGGAGGAACGCACGCGCACGCGCCAGGAGCTGTGGCCGTTGATCCTCCTCGGCTTCCGCGAGCACCCGGGACAGCGGTCCGACCTCGGACATCGTCTCGAGCGCCAGGTCGACCGAGTCCCCCAAGTTGATGGAGGTGGTGAACGGAACCGGCTCGATTGCGGAGAAGCCGGCGCCGCCGAGCACCTCGACCACGCGCGCGGGATCGCTGAAGCTGAACGGGCCGGGGCCCGCGTCTGCGTCGGGCACTGGAGACTCGAGCTCCGGAAATGCCTGCATGATGAAGTTGATCCACTCGTTGCGCTCGATGCCCTGCCAGACCGCCATACACAGCCGTCCGCCCGGTCGCATCCCCGCCCGGATGTTGCTGAATGCGCGCACGGGGTCGAGGAAGAACATCACCCCGAAGCGAGAGATCACCAAGTCGGCCCAGCCCGGTTCGAACGGATGCTCCGTGGCATCGGCGAGCACCAGCTCGACCTGCTCGACGTCCTTGGTGCGCGTGCGGCCGTGGTCGAGCATGACGGCAGAGATGTCGACGCCCAGGACGCGACCTTGGGGACCCACCCGCTCCGCCAGGGGGAGCGTGCTCCCACCACATCCACAGCCGACATCGACCGCGCGCTCGCCAGCCGCCGCGGCAGTGGCCTCGATGAGCTGTGCGGTGATGGGAGACAGCCACTGATCGACGCTGTCTTGGGCCCGCACCCAGCCTCGAGCATCGTTCCAGTACGCAGCCGGGTCCTCGTTCATCTTCGCCATGCACGACGGGATAGCCCAAGTGCAAAACAGTTGCAATTTGAGATCCGCACAGAGACAGCCCTGCCCCGACCGTCGCCGCTGGCGCCGACCGACCGATTCGGCCCTCGACGCCCGCCCAAACTTGTCGTGACCTGCGGGCGGTGTCACGTTGAACGGTAGATGGAACACGACGCCTTTCGCGAGGCCCTACTCGAAGTGATGGAAGCCAAGGTGCACTGGGCGTGGCCTGCGTTTACGCGCGGCGAGGTACCCGCCGAGCGGCTGCACATTCACCTCGAGCAAGAATACGGCACCTACGTGCGCGACTTTGCCGTGCTGCTGGGGCGCGCCTATGTGCAGTGCCCGATCGAGGAGGTGCGGTGCGATCTGGCCGAGAACCTCTATGAAGAAGAGACGGGCCGCCTGACGCGAGGCCGGCCCCATGCGGACCTGTTCCTCGAGTATCCGCGCGGCCTGGCCATGGATCTGTCGCGATTTCAGCGGGTGTCGTTGCTGCCCGAGTCTGCCGACTACAGGGCGGCCCTCGATGCCGCCACCACCCAGGCCGGCTGGGCGCTCGCGACCGCCGTCACCACCATCTTCGTCGAGGGTACGCCGTACGAGCGCGGCGAGCTCGATCCGGAGTCACCGCGCCGACCCGAGCCTCCCCTCGAGCAGCATCCGTTGGTCGTGCACTACGGCCTGCCGCTGTCGTCGCTCGCCCTCACCAAGGTGCATCGAATGGTGGAAGGCGACCATCGGGCAGCCGCATGGCGGATGGTCCTTGAGCACATCCCCGTGTCCGAGCGGGCCGTGGTGGTGGAGGGCATGCGCACAGTCCTGGAACGATGGCATGCGTATCGCGATGCGGTCGCCCTCGCTTGCGGCCTCCAGCGCCCGTCGGCCCCCGCCGCATAGCGAGGGCGTGACAGCCCACCGCCCCCTCGGCGACGATGGGGCCCATGCCCGCCCCGCTGCCGCTGCGATTTTTCGCCCGCGATGTGCTCGACGTGGCCCCTGCACTGCTCGGGCAGCACCTCCACCGCGACGGCGTGACGCTGCGGATCACCGAGGTCGAGGCCTATCGCTGGCCGGGGGATACCGCCTGCCACGCGCGTGCCGGCCGGACCGAGCGCAACGATGCGATCTGGGGTCCGCCCGGTCGTGCCTACGTGTATCTGTGCTACGGCATCCACACCATGCTCAACGTCGTCACCGGGTCCGACGGCGAGGCGCAGGCCGTGCTCATCCGTTCGTGCGCCCCGGTCGACGGGCTCGATGTGATCGAGCGCCGC
>JAHZJA010000450.1 GCA_022601155.1 Deltaproteobacteria bacterium
CCCGTCGGCCGATGGTGGAACGACCGCGAGCGACCTCCGCCCCCTGTCGTCGCCTCCACCACGATGACCCGTCGCCCTTCGCGGGCCAGACGGACCGCCGCCGCGAGGCCCGCAAAACCCGCCCCAACGACGACCACGGGGTGTTCGTTGGTCCCCGACGGCGCCGTGGGATCGGCGCCCTGGGCCTTGGTGGGTCCGTCCATGGTGGCTACCAAGACAAGCCGGAGCGCGCGATGGCCAGCGCGGCCACTTTGATCTTGTCGCGTCGCCGCAGCGCAGCGCGCCGGGTGAACACGTTGAAGTTGCGCGCCCGAATCTCACCCAGGATGCGGTGGTAGGTGCGGCCCATGATCTCCGCCGGCAGCAGGGCGCGGGCATCGGCCTCACGCAGCGCGTCCCATGCCTTGCGATACTCCCGCTCGGCGGCGTCGGCGAAGTCGGTGGCCATGGCGACGAACCGATCGTCGTAGCGCTGGTGGAGGATGTCCTCGTCGCTCAGATCGTGGCGCAGCAGCAACTCGCGGGGCAGGTAGATGCGACCGCGGACGGCGTCTTCGGCGACATCGCGCAGGATGTTGGTGTACTGCAGCGCCAGGCCCAGGTGCTCGGCGTAGCGACGGCTGCTGTCGCTCTGGTCACCAAACAACGCGATGCACAAGAAACCGACGCACGAGGCCACCCGGTAGCAGTACAGCCGAAGCTCGTCGAGGTCGTCGTAGCGATCCTGGGTCAGGTCCATCGCCACCCCGGCGATGATCTCGTCGAACGCCTCACGCGGGTAGTCGAACATCACGTGAGTGCGGGCGAGGCCGCGGCCCAGCTCGGTATGGGGCGGGTCGTTCTCGTAGTAGGGGTCTCGGTAGATCCGCGCGATTTCTCGGGTCCACTCGGCCAGCTGGCGCCGGGCCTGGTCCATGCCCTCGGGGCCGGGCTCCCGCTCGTCGACGATGTCGTCGACCACGCGGCAAAACTCGTACACGAGACCGAGGCCCTCGGCCCGCTCGTGGCCCAGGAACAAGAACGCGAACTTGAAGTTGGACGACGAGCGCTCGGTGAGCCGGCGAATGAACGCCGACACGCCGCCAGGCCGTCGCGTGGGCTGCACGTTGGCGCTCATGCCTCGCCTCGCAGCAGCCGACGACCAAACGAGAACAGCGAGCGAACGGCGATGCCGGCCATGTCGCGGCGCTCGAGCGTCGGGCGGAAATCCAGGGTGTCGAAGCCGCGGTCCTCGATGCGCTGCAGCACCGCCATGCCGCCGCGCCACGTGGCGTCCAGCTCCATCGACAGGCCCGGCGAGACGCGGCGAATGAGGGGACGCCCGCGGTGGAACATCACCCGAACCCGCGCCACCGCGCACTCCATCAGCTCGCGAAACTCCTGCGTGGCGCGCTGGGCCAGCAGGTCCTCGTGGCGCACCCCGAAGTGCATCAGGTCCTCTTCGGGGAGGTAGACCCGCCCGCGCGGGATGTCGACCGACAGGTCCTGAAGGAAGTTTGCGATCTGCAGAGCGCTGCAGATCTCGTCGCTGAAGCGGTGCAGCGCCGGATCGCGATGTCCGTGGACGAACAACACCAGCTGCCCCACCGGGTTGGCCGAGTGCGAGCAGTAGTGCAGCACCTCGCTGAACGTGGTGTAGCGATGCTTGGTGAGGTCGATGCGGAACGCGGTCAGCAGCGCCTTGAGCGGGCCGATGGGGATGTTGTGCTTGCGGACCGTGTCGCGCAGCGCCAGGAAGACCGGGTGCTGCACCTCGCGGTGGTAGCAGGTCTCCAGCAGCTGCTGCCAGCTATCGAGCGCCTGGCGACGCCGTCCCTCGAAGCGCGGCTCGTCGGCAAAGTCGTCGGCGCTGCGGGCGAAGGCGTAGATGGCCGCGATGTGGGGTCGCAGATGGGCCGGCAAGAACTTGGAGGCGACCGGGAAGTTCTCGTAGTGGGTGGCCGCCATCCGCTCGCACCAGCGATAGGCGTTGGCCTTGGTCCACGGCCCGGGAGGTGCCCCGTCGGGAGGAGCGAAGCGCTCGCTTCCGTCGTCGGTCTCCGGGGAGGTAGGCACGCAGTACAAGCGGGGTTCGGTGGCGCTGACCATGGGAGAAACCGTGTTTCGAGCAGCAGAGGAAGGTGCAGGCAAGGTTAGGTGGAAGGGCTGTCACCGCGCATCTGCGCGAGCAGGGTGGAGGCGCGGTCGGCCTTGATCTCGCCGTCGGCGACCAGCGCCCGGGCGAGGGCCTCGACCTCGGGGCCACGGGCGCCTGCGCCCAGAGCCACGGACCGAGCATGGAGCGACATGTGGCCGCGCTGGATGCCCTCGGTCGCCAACGCTCGCAGTGCGGCGAGGTTGGAGGCCAGGCCCGCCGCGGCGATCACCTGGCCGAGCTCGGCCGCGCCGCGGCAGCCGAGGATCTCGAGCGCGAGCCGGGCGACGGGATGGGTCTTGGTGGCGCCGCCGACCACACCGATGGCGGCGGGCAAGCTCATGCGACCGCTCAACCAGCCGTCGTCGTCCTTGTGCCACACCGCCAGCGGACCATAGCGACCGCTGCGTGCGGCGTAGGCGTGGGCGCTGGCCTCCATGGCCCGCCAGTCGTTGCCCGTGGCCAGCACCACGGCGTCCACACCGTTCATGATCCCCTTGTTGTGGGTCGCGGCGCGGTAGGGGTCGAGCTCGGCGAAGCGCGAGGCCGAGGCGATGCCATCGACGACCTCGGGCCCCGTGAAGCCACGGCCAGCCAGGGCCTCGGGCGAGACCCGAGCCGAGACGTGGGCACAGCGGCGGTCGGCGAGGTTGCTCAGGATGCGCAGCCCCGCCTGCCAGCCCGTCAGCGCCTCCAGGTGGGGGGCGACGGTCTCGGCGACGGTGTTGAGGAGGTTGGCGCCCATCGCATCGCGGCAATCGACGAGCACGTGGACGATCACCATCGCGGGGTCGACGATGCGGACCTCGAGCCCGCGGGCGCCTCCGCCCCGGATCACCAGGCGGGGATGGGCCTCGTCGGCCAGCGCCACCAGGCGGGCGCTGTCGGCCTCGATGGCCTGCGACACGGCGGCGGCATCGGCCGGGCCATCGGCGGTGGGGACCAGCTGAATCTGCGCGATCATCCAGGGCGGATCGGAATCGGCAGCAAAGCCACCCCCGGCGCGGATCATCTTGGCGGCATTGGAGGCGGCCGCGACCACCGAGGCCTCCTCGACGCACATCGGCACGAGGAAGTCTCGCCCGTTGATGCGAAAGTTGGTGGCGATGGCCAGCGGCAGCTCCATCGTGCCGACCACGTTCTCGATCATGTGGTTGGCGCGCTGGACATCGAAGCTGCCCGCGTCGAGCTCGGCCAGGCGCTCGGGGGACAGCCCCGTGGAGCTGGAGACCGCCGAGCGGCGCTGCTCGACGCTGAGCTTGAAGAACCCTGCCAGCCGC
>JAHZJA010000451.1 GCA_022601155.1 Deltaproteobacteria bacterium
CCGGGGCTGTCCCGCCCATGGCGTGCAACAACGGCGGCGGGGGTGGTGCGGCTCCGATCGACGATGCCTCGGACCTCGCCGACGTCTACCAGGAACTCAATGCGTTCTACTGTGAGTGCTACGGCGCGGCCTACGGCTACTCGCCGATGGAAGTGGACGAGTGTCTCTCGGGCCTCGAGATCGCCACGGATGCCGAGTGGGCGTGCGTGGATGCTGTCTACGACGCCAACCCGGAAGCGTTCCAGGTCGTGCGCTGTCAGGCTGAGGCAATACGAAGCTACGTGGCCTGCAGGCGCGCGGAGGGATGTCCCGCCCCGTTCATGTGCGGCGACGGAAGCTCGGTGCCCGAGAGTTCCCTGTGCGATGGCTTTGCCGATTGCGCCAACGGCTTCGACGAGGAGCAAGGTTGTCCACCGCCGTTCATGTGTGGTGACGGACAACAGGTGCCGCCGCCCGCAGTGTGCAACGGGGTCTCCAATTGCCTCGACGGGTCGGATGAGGCCGGATGCCCCGAACCGTTCGTGTGTGGCGACGCGACCGAAGTCCCGGCGAGTTCGGTGTGCGACGGATTCCCCGATTGCATAGACGGATCGGACGAGCAACAGGACTGTCCGGTCACTTGCGACAGTCAGTACGAAGGCCGAGTGCTGGTCTGCGGTGACGTGAGCGAGATGGTCGACGACGCGGCCTCCCTATGCTTCGACGTGGATTGTTACGACGGGGAGGTCGTGCCGGCCAGTCAGCGATGCGACGGCACCCCCGACTGCTCCGAAGGCGAAGACGAGCTCCAGTGCGATTCCGACGGGGGGAGCACGGGTGTGGGGACGAGCACGGGCACGGGGGGAAGCACGGGCATGGGAACGGGTGCGAGCGAGGGTTCGGGCGAAAGCACGGGCTGACCGCGAGAGCGACAGGGGGCCCGGCGCCCCCCGGGCTACAGAAGATTCACCGCCGCAGCCAGGAACCGAGCAGACCGGTGACCTTGGGCATCACGAGGTACGTCATCAGTACGACGATCACCCCGGTCGACAGCGCCTCGAGGGCCAGCGGTGGAGCGGGCAACGACGAGGTGACTGCGCGTGGAACGAAGTGCACCAGCGGCCAGATCGCCGCGAACGTCACGGCCGCCATTTTCCATCGCACGGGTGTACTGGAGCTCGGCGTTTCCCGTGAGGGTGGAAACCACGCCTCCAGGCCGTGGAACTGATCGATCTGTGGTTCGGTGGTTCCCAGCGTGCCGAGCTTCTTCAGCCAAGCCGCTCGCTCGGGCGACGTCATCCACCGGTCGAGACGCTCGACATCGGTGAACCGGAACACGCAGATCCGCTGAGGTTCGGGTCCGCCTCGCGGCCGGGTGACCTCGGTGCCCAGATACCCTTCGAATTGTCGACTGGCCGCGGAGATCCCTTCGATCCAGTCGGCAAACGCGACCTCCGCTCCAGGCTGGAGGTGATGGCGGACGACCACCGTGACCGTCTCGCCACCACCGAGTCCAGGCGGTGGTGTGCTGCCACGCGGCGCCGGAGGATTGGTTCCGTCGCCGGTCATGGATTCACCTGGTGTACGGGGTTGCTCGCTCGGCGGATGCTCGACGAGCGGGCCTGCGGATGTCCAGGGTTGGCGCACAGTCGAAAGGACGTGCGCCCGTGCTGCCGAGTTTCAATTTGGACTATATTGCATATCAAATCGACGAAAATGCCGATAGCCTGGACGAAAATGCCAGGTAGGTTGCCTGTGTCCCAACGGACGACTTCGACGACACCAAGGAGTAGTGGACGACATGACCGACCAATTCACCGTGCACATCGACGGCTGGAGCCCCGGGGCTCCGATCCCAGCCCGGTTCGCCTTTGGCCAGCCGGGCGCGGACGGCCCGTTCGCGACCAGCGACAACCTCAGTCCCGCCATCCGTTGGTCCAACGCTCCGGCGGGAACGCGCTCGTTCGTGATCCTCTGTCACGATCCCGATGTGCCGTCGTCGGGCGATGACGTCAACCAGGTCGGCAAGACCGTCCCCGCCGATCTTCCGCGAGTCGATTTCTTTCACTGGGTCTTGATCGACCTTGCCTCCGATTGCGAAGGGCTCGCGGAAGGGGCGGCGTCACGGGGCGTGACGCCGCGCGGAAAGCCGACCGGGCGCACCGAGCACGGAGTCACGGGAGCCAACGACTACACCCAGTGGTTTGCCGGCGACGCCGACATGGAGGGGACCTACGGGAGCTACGACGGTCCGTGCCCTCCGTGGAACGACAGCATCGTTCACCACTACCACTTCACCGTGTATGCGCTCGACGTGGAATCGCTGGCCGTTCCCGACGGCTTCTCGGGGCCGGACGTCAGGCGGGCCATGGAGGGACACATACTCGGCCAAGCGTCGCAGGTGGGCACCTACTCGATGAACCCGGCCGTCGTCGCCTAGGAGCTCGCTCGCAGATGCTGCGCGTGCCCGAAGACTTGGAGGCCCAGTTCGGTGAGCACACCGTGCGGGTGCCCGAAGCGTGCGTCATCGACTACCAGGCCGTGGACACCGTGGTGGCAACCCCGGCGTTGGTGACTCGGCCGACGTTCGTGCTCGTGCGGGCGGGGACCAAGCAGCTCCAGCCGCACGGGGGACGCCAGGTGCTGACCGCGGCGGCAGGCTCGGTCGTCGCGATGCGCTCGGGCACCCACATGATGTCGGAGTTCGACGGGCAGGACGCCGGATATCGGAGCCTGATCGTCTCGGTGGATCGCGGCTTCTTGGGGGTGGTCGTCGGGGTGTCACCCGCGGCAGCCAAGGGCCCTCGGGTCGTGGTCTCGACGCCGTCGATGCATGTACGGTGCTTGTTCGAGGCATTGCCGGCCGCGCTGGCCAATGGGCTCGCGGATATCGAGCGACAGTTCAAGCTGCGGGAGCTGCTCGTCGCGATGATCGGTGACCCTGCGGTACGACAGCTGGTGTTTCGCGAGGTCGCCGACTGGGGGACCACGACCGAAGATCGCATCGTCTCGGTGATGACGACCCATGGCTTGACGGCGCTGCAGGTCCCGGACCTCGCTGAGCTGTGCGCGATGAGCCTGTCGTCGTTCAAGCGGCACTTCCAGTCGGTCTACGGGACGACGCCGGGAAAGTGGCTGACGAAGATCCGCCTGGACCACGCGCGAGCGATGGTCGTGGGGGGAGACGTGGCCGTGTCCGAGATCGGCAGGGCCTGCGGCTATCGTGATGCCTCCGCGTTCATTCGCGCCTTTCGCCGTCGGTTTGGTGCCACGCCCCAGTCGCTCCGTCAGTGTGGCTGACGACGACGACCGCTCGGTGTCGCGGTGTTTCGGTGTAGCGAGGGTCACAACGCGGGGGTGAACAACCACCGTCGGCCGTCGTCGGACGTGGTCCCGATGGATACGCACACGAAGCACCCCCGCACCAATGACCCACGGCTTGGATTGTTCGTGTTGCTCGCGTCGGTGGCCGCGTGTGGAGGCCCGAAGGGGGGGCTCGGAGGGGAGGCCATGGGGTCGTCGGACACGACGTCTTCTGAAACTGACGTCACCGCGGACGGCAGCGGATCCCTCGACGATGCCACGGAGACGGGAGCCCTCGACGAGACGGGAGCCCTCGACGAGACGGGAGCCGACGGCGACACGGACGATGCCCCTGTGGCGGTGCCGTGCTCCCCCGAAGCACCGTTCGGCCGTCCGGTGATGGTGCCCGGCCTGGGACAGGCTCAGTTCGAGTCGAATGCCAGCCTGTCCGCGGACCAGCGGACGATCTACTACACGGCGAGGAACGACGGTCAGGTCTCCGTCGTCCAGAGGGCAACCCGAGCCGAACCCGGTGAGGCATTCGGGGCGCCGTCGACCGTGTTTGGCGATGACTACGGCGGGCTGCCCAACGCGTTCGACGTGTCGATGAGCGGCGATGGTCGGACGATGGCCATCGTGCACTTCTCGAACATCACGCGGATCTCCGTCGCGACCCGACCCGATCTCGTATCACCGTGGTCGTCGCCACAGGAGCTGCCCGGCGGCGGCGGCGTGTTCTCTCCTCACCTGTCCGAGGATGGTCAGACGCTCTTCCATCACTCGCAGACGCCGTCGGTGCCCGACGAGATGGACGATCAGCAGCTGATGCAGGTCGACCTGACGGACTGGCCGGGCCCGCCCGTTCCCATCGAGGAGCTCAACACGTTTGCCGATGAGGGCAGCCCGGTGCTGTCGGCCGACCAACTCCAGCTGTACTGGGCCTCGGAGCGCACCGATCTCGGCGGCGAGGGCTCGGATCTCTACATCGCGTCCCGAGCCTCGGCATCGGATTCGTTCGAGGTCGTTCGCCGGATCGACGAGCTGTCGACCGAGCTCGAGGAGAGCCCCGACTGGGTCTCCCCGGACGCATGCCAGCTCTACTTTTCCCGCGCACAGGGAGACGCGTCGACGGGGGCCACCACGATGTGGGTGGCGACGCGGCCTCCGTCGAGCTGATGCCGCGTTCGACGAAGGGCAGCCCCGCCACCACACGGCGCGTCCGCTCGGCGCCGAGCGCGGGGGCGCGGCCGTGGGTCATGGCCGCCCACAATCGAGATCCTCCGGTCCTGCTAGAATGGCGGCCGATGGGCTCTCGCCTCCGTCCGACCTTCGCATTCGCCATGGTGTCGATGGTCGGGTGCATCGAGCCGCGCGGGTATCCGTGTACGCAGGACGATCAGTGCGTGCTGTCGGGCGTGGAGGGGCGCTGCGAAGCCACGAACTTCTGCAGCTACCCCGACCGAGACTGTGACTCGATGTATCGCTACGAAGCGCGTGCGGGCGCCGGGCTGGCGGGTCGATGTGTTACCGCGGGCGGGTCCGAGACCGGCGGAACGACGGGCTCGACCGACGCGATGATGTCCACCGGACCGGTGCCGGATGTCGGGGTGCCCGACGCGTGCCAAGACGGGTCCTGCGGCTGCGCCCAAGAGTTGTTCAGCGGTGCGATGAGTACTTGGGTCCGAACCACGGACGACGCGGTGTACTGCTGGGGCAGCAACGCGGTGGGACAGCTGGGCCTGGGGAGCACGGCGATGTCGTTCGCCAATCCGCAGCCGATGATGATTCCCGCGGGCACCGAGGTCGTGCGGTTCGATGCCAAAAACCACGCCTGCGCCGCGCTCGACGACGGCAGCGTGTACTGCTGGGGTGCCAACGAGTCGGGACAGAGCGATTGGACGCAACCCCAGGCCCCCGTGCTCGCGCCGCGTGCCGTGGAGGGCTTGCCCTTTGCGCCGGCGGTGCTCGCGGTGGGACGCGATCTGAGCTGCGCTGCGCTGGGCACCGACCTACGCTGCTGGGGGGCCATCACTGGCGGGGCTGGGCCACCGCGGCCGCCCGGCGAAGAATTCGAGTCGCTCCCCGGCTCGGTTCGACACCTCGCGCTGGGGCACGAACACGGCTGCGTGGTCCTCGACACCGAGGACATCTACTGCTTTGGCTCCGACGAGCTGGGCCAGTGGGGGGACGGCAGCGACACGCCGAGCGAGGGATCGGCGGGGGTGGTGCAGCTTCCCCCGCACGAGGCCGTGCTCGGCCTGTCCGCCGCCAGGAACCACACCTGTGCGCTGCTGCAGATCGGCAACAGCGAGCAGGTGTTGTGCTGGGGGGACAACAGCGAGGGGCAGTCGGGCGGGATGGAAGGCACCGACCCCGTCCTCGATCCGCCGCGCGCGGTCGCCAACCTCTCTCCCGGAGACTACGTTGCGCTGGCCATTGCCGACCGGCATGGGTGCGTCGTGGACGGGGAGGGCCGGCTGTTTTGCTGGGGAAGCAACGAGTTCGGCATGAGCGATCCGTGGGCCCAGGGGTGGTCGTTTGGCGCCCATGAGGTCACGCCGCCGGGTGAGCCCCTCACCGCGACCGACGTTGCGGCGGGCGTGGTGCATACCTGCGTGCAGCTGGGCGATCGGCGGGTGTTTTGCTGGGGCTGCAACGAGCTGCTCCAGCTGGGACCGGAGCACGACGCAAACCTCTGTGTCTCGGGGCAGACGCTGCTGGGCGAGGTGCCGCTGCCCTGCGACGGCGATCGATAGAGCACGCCGGCGGTTGGCTTTCGCGGCGGCGGGCAGGGGCGAGGCCGAGGGCCTGCGACGGCGATCGATAGAGCACGCCGGCGGTTGGCTTTTGCGGCGGCGGGCAGGGGCGAGGCCGAGGGCCTGCGACGGCGAATCGAAGAGCACGCCGGCGGGCTGGCCAAGCGGCGGCGGGCTGGCCACGCGGCCAAAGGCCTGATGGAAGGTGAGGCATGACGGCCCTCGCATCCGTTTGACGAGATGTGACCTTCACGCACTCCAACGTCGTACGCTCGTTGTCCAAGGCGCTGCTCGCCATGCTGCTCGTGCCCGGCTGCGATCTGGTCTTGGTCGAGTCCGGGCTCGATGACGCGACCTTCAACGGCCAAAGCTACGTACTCGAGAGCGCGTTCGCGGCCACGGACTTCCGCGTGGACGGCGACATCGACTGGTACGCCATCTACGACGCCGAGCACAACGAGGTGCAGTGCCGCTGCGCCACCACCCACGTGCTGCACGGCACCTACTCTCTGACGGACTGGTCGTTCACGGGCATGACCCTGGCGGACACCGTCTGGGACGAGTTCGTGTGGCTGGGCCAGGAGGACAAGACCGCCGCCGATCGAGCGCCGCGGGTGGTCAAGCTCGACTGGGAGTGCAACATGATCGGCTACGGGCCGATTGCCACGCCTGCGGTCGGCGGTCACAGCACCCACATCATGGACATGACCTCCGACGAAGATGGGAATCCATGGATCCTGGTGAAGCGAGTCTGGCCCGCCTATCCCAGCTACGACATGCATGCGATCTACACCGCGCACCCCACCAGCGGTGGCTATCACTTCATCTGGCCGGAGCATGACCTGGATGGCGACATCCCACCCGAGCACCACGACCAAAACGACTCCATGCGGATCGTCCACGACGACTTCGACGACACGCTGGCGGTGTTCGTCGATGACGAGGCGCCCGAGGTCGGTTGGATGGGCATCTACACCCGAGGGGGCTGGCACAACACCAACGTGGGCAACGAGCTCACCCTCAGCGAGGAGCGGCTGCTGACGACCGACGGGCTCGGGTTGATCAGGGATGTCGCCCGCTGGCACGATTTCGTGGTGATGGCGACATCGGAGGGCGTGGTCACGTTCGAGGACGATGACCCCTCGGACGCGTACTACATGAGCGTGAGCTCCGTGGCCTTGGTCCCCGAACAGGATGCCAACGGAGGGTGGCTGCTGCCTTCCATCTACGCCGAGGGCAATCGGTTCGACGGCGTCGACGGCCGCGTGCATCGCTTCGCGCTGCAGCCGTGAAGGGCAGGCGCCGTCTAGCCCTCTGGCTCCCCGGGGCTGGGCATCAGCCCCTGCTGCACCACGTACCGAGCCAGCGCCGCGCGCCCCGAAAGCTGGAGTCGCTCGTAGATGTTGCTGAGGTGGGTGGTGACCGTGCGGGGGCTGATGTGGAGGCGCGAGGCGACCTCTTGGCTGGTGAGCCCTTCGGCCACCAGCACCGCCACCTCGAGCTCGCGCGGCCGTAGACCGAGCGCGGCGGCGACCTCCTTGGTGTTGGGCTTGGCCAGCGCTTGCCGCTTGCGATAGATGAACCGGAGGATCGCGTCGGGGCCGATATGGATGCGGTCGCCTTCGCGGACGATGGCGAGATCGATGGGAGCGCCGTTGACGTAGGTGCCGTTGGTGGAATCGAGGTCGATGAGGTTGGTGACCCCTTCTTCCGAGATCGCCAGCTTGGCGTGGCGGCGAGAGACACCGTCGTCGGTCAGCGGCAGGTCGCAGCGAGAGCCACGGCCGATGACGGTCGAGCCCGTGGTGAGCGGAAGGATCGTACCGCGGCTGTTGCCCGCCAAGACCTCGATGCAGGCCACCTCGGTGCGATCACGACCCCGCGCGATACGGACCGGGCGCACCACCGTCGATTGATCGTCGCCGTCCATGCCCGCGTGAATGCAACCTAGCACGCCGGTCAAAATCGGCCGCGGATGCCCAGCCCAACGGTGTGGCGAGGGCCACCACCCACGGTGACGCGCGGCTGGGTCTTCGCTCGATGACGCACGAGGGCGTAGCGAATGCCACCGGCCACGGCCAGCGCGGCACCGATGCCGATGCCCGTGTAGCCCAGTCGTTGTTCGAGGATGGCCTGGTCGACACGGTCGAGGAATGCGTCGTGCGAGGGGCGACGCTCGGCTCGGGCATCGTGGATGGTCGCGGCAATGACCAGGCCGGAGCCGATGCCGACCAAGACGCCGCCGCTGGCGAGGAGGGCGGCGCCAGCTGGGTCGCGAAACCATGGTCGCCCGGATGACGGCTCGGTCTCGGCGGGCGGCCCACCGTCGACGGGGATCGGAGAGGGCGTGGGGTCGGGCGGAGCCGCGGTCGTGGTCTCGACGGGCTCGGGCTCGGGGGCGGGGAGCATCGGTGGCGCAACGAGCTCCGGCTCGGCCTGGATCTGCTCGCGGCAGTGGTCACGCATCTGCTCGGCGCGCGCGACCATCTGCGCCCAGTCGTCGGGGTAATACAGCTGTGCGTAGGCCTCGGGCGGACCGTCGTGATCGAACGCCAGAAATCGGTCGTACAGGTCGGCCGCCGGAGCGCAGCGGCCCGCCAGGCGCTCCACGTGGGCCCAGTCGTACAGCACGTCGGGGGCCGGCGTCTGCTCCCATGCCTGTGCGTAGGCCTGTGCGGCCTCGTCGTAGAGGCCTTGTTGGTGCAGCGCCCGGGCGCGGGTGAACGCCTCGGATTGGTCACCGCTGGACGATGGTGTGGGCTCGTCGGGCTCGGGCGCAGCGGGGGCCTCGGAGACGGGCTCAGGCGCGGCCACTCCCGTCAGCAAACCCAAGAGCACTGCAGTGGTGAGGCTCATTTCGGTTCACGTCGCGGTGCCGGGCCGTCGGGGTCGAACTCGCGGGCCGCGGGCTCGGGCGTCTCGGCGGGAGGGGCAGGGGATGCCGATGGGGTCTTGCGCGGGCGTGTGTTCCGGGGGCGCCGTCGCTTGGGCTTCGTCGGAGCGGCAGCGGGGGGCTGCTCGTCGGTGTTGGAATCCGCGCTGGCCGACGTGGTGGTTGGGGCGTCGTCGGAGGCAGTCAGGGCCGAGTCGGCGTCGGCCGTGGTGGCGTCCGTGGCGTCGTCGGGTGCAGCGGGGGCCGAGCTCGAGGTCGTCGTGTCCTCCGGCATGCTCGGCGCTCGATCGTCGACGGGCACCGCGGCGCGGGCGGGGGTTGGCGTCTGGAAGGGGGTGCGGCGGGGTGGCAGGCCCGCGGCCGCGTCGGCCGAGTTCGGACTCGCCCAATCGGGGCCGACCAACACCCACGCGCCGACCCCTGCGCCCAGCAACCCCGACGCGAGCAGCCACGGGAGCACGCGTCGTCGCGACGGTGGTGGCTCGCTCGCCATCGCGGCCAGCGGACGGTCCGTGGCTGCAGTCGGCGTGTCGTCGTCGCCGGCTTGGTCCTCGGCGGCCGAAGTGTCGTGTCCGCCGATGGTGCTCGTCGGCCCGGCCGTGGTCCCACCATCGAGTCCTTCCCACGGGTAGGCCCGTCCGCCCGACAGCTCGAGCACGAAGTCTCCCAGCGCGGTGGCCGAAGGCCTCATGCCCAGGGTCTCGGTCAGATCTTCGAGCTCACGCTGGAGCTCGCGCGCGGTCGCGTGCCGTTGCGCGGGGTCTCGCGACAGTGCCCGCAGCACGATGCGATCGAGGGCTTCGGGCAGCTGTGGACGCAGCGTGGACGGGGCCGGCGCGTCGTGGTTGACGATCCGGTTCATCACCGCGAACTCGTTGTCGCCCCCGAACACGGGCTGCCCGGTGAGCATCTGGTGCAGCACGGCGCCCAGGGCAAATACGTCCGAGCGTCGGTCGAGCGCGTCGCCCCGGCATTGCTCCGGCGACATGAAGGTGATCTTGCCCTTGCGAACACTCGGCCGCGTGGAGGTCTCGCGCGCGCTGGCCTTGGCGATGCCGAAGTCCACGACCTTGATGCCGCCCTCGTACGTCACCAGCACGTTGCTGGGCGAGACGTCGCGGTGGATGATGTGCAGCGGCTTGCCGTCGAAGTCGTAGCGCTCGTGGGCGTGGTGGAGCCCCGCTGCCGCTCCGATCGCGATCGCGACGGCGTGACGCAGCGGCATGGTCTCGCCCCGGGCTCGAAGCCTCCGCTGCAGCTGCCGGACGTCCTCCCCGTGGATGTACTCCATGGCGAAGAACGGGCCGTGGTCGTCTCGCCCTGCGTCATAGACATGAACCGCGTTGGGGTGATCGAGCAGCGCGGCCAGGCGAGCCTCGTCGAGGAACATGTCGACGAACTCCGCCTCGTCGGCCCACTTGGGCAGGATGCGCTTGAGGACGACGTACTTGGTGAAGCCGGAGGGGCCGCGCACCCGCGCCAGGTGCAGCGAGGCCATGCCCCCTCGCGCCAGCTCGAACAGCTGCTCGTAGCGCGTGGAGGTGGTGCCCGCGGAGGGGCTGTTCCCCTGGCCGACCGAGGGCATTTTCTTAGTGATATCGGGCGACTGTGGACCGCGTCAACCGCCCGCAAGGAATGGGAAGCCACGACCTAACCCAAAGGGCCTGGGCATCCACAGGGATGCGGTTTTGTCGTGCACGGCGAGGTCGCGCTCGACCCGAGACCCCTGGGGCAAGCGCGTCGGCGGCCTGGTGCTTCGGTAGAGGTCCGAGGGAAAACAGGGGAACGGGGTGGCCGTTACCCGCATCGTGGTCGAGCGCGCGGGTGTGGTCGGTCTGCAGGCACCGCTGCGGCGTCCTGTGGGACGAGGTGCCACAGTCGCTCGCGAGGGGGCTACCTCCTGCGGCACCGAGACGATGGCCTGGCTCCCTCGGAGTATCATGGGGGATGCTCCGCCCGGCGTTGTGGATGGGTGCGCTGGCCGGGGCGAGCGCCGCGTGGGCCTGCGGACCCGAGCCCACCGTGGTGACCTCCGGAGGTTCGGACAGCGGTGCGTCGTCGACCGGTGCATCCGAAACCGCGGGATCGTCCGATGGCGTGGACTCGACGGGCGCGGCGGAGACGACCGGTATGGGACCGGTGCAGACCTGCACCCCGGGCGAGACCATGCCCTGCTACGACGGCCCCGCGCGACTGGTGGGGGTGGGCGCGTGCGTAGCCGGTCAGTACGTCTGCCAGCCAGATGGGCAGACGTGGTCCGAGTGCGAGGGGCAGGTCCTCCCGCAGCCCGAGCAATGCACGACCCTGGCCGATGACGACTGCGACACCACCATCTGGTGCGAGCCCGGTGTGGCGTGGTCGTGGGAGGTGGATGGAGAGATCACCGCGATCGCCACGGATGCCAGCGGGAACGTCTTCGTCGCAGGCTCGGGGAGCGCCAGTGCCGTCATCGGCGATCAGTCGCTGGCCGATCTGTTCGTGGTCTCGTTCGACCCGCAGGGGCAGTTCCGGTGGGGGCACAACATCGAAGAGTTCAACGACCAAGCCATCACCGAACTCGCCGTCGACGCCCAGGGATCGGTGACCGTCACGGGAACCTACCAGAGCACCCCCGATTTCGGCGATGGCCCGCTGCCCGTGGCAGTGGGGACCGAGGTCTTCCTCGTCCGATACGACAACGATGGGGTGATCCAGTGGAGCCGTGGCATCGACCATCACGCCGCGGTGGACCTGGCCGTGGCTCCCGAGGGCTCGATCTACATCTCCGGAGGCTTCATCGACGCGGACATCGACGGAGCGCCCGTGGTCGGCGACTACTTCGTGGCGGGTTTCGACCCCCAAGGCAGCCTGGCGTGGGCGCACGCGGGGCAGGGCTTCTCCGCTCAACCCCCGCGGGTGGCGGTCAGCGCCAGCGGGACCGTGGTGCTCGCGATGCAGTCGGGCTTTGGCATGGTCGGGCTCGGCGGCGTCGAGCTGCCGCTGTCGCGGCCGGGGTTCTTGGCGTGGTCACTCGAACCCGATGGCACGAACATCGCACCGAGTTTCCTCGGCGCGCAGTCGTTCGTGGCGAACCTGGTGGCGTTGATCCCCAACCCCACTGGATTGCAGCTGCTCGCATCGTTGCAGGTGCAGCTGAGCCCCTACGTGTTTCTCAGCTCGATGGTGCGGCTGTACATGTCCGAGACACTCGAGCCGGTCGGGGTGCAGGAAACAGGCACGGCATTGTTCGTGACCGACGGCGCTCCGCTGCCCAATGGGCACACGGTGATCGCGGGAACGTGGTGGGAGCCGCTGGAGTTGGGGTCGACGACCCTCGACAACGAAGGGCGAGGATCGTCGCCGTTGCTGTTCGTCGTGGACGAAGACGGCGAGGGGCGGTGGGCCCTGCGGGGACCTGGTGGCATCGGTGATGGATTCGACCACGTGGCCACCGATCCGACCGGTTCGGTGTTCGTCTCCGGTCGCGCGGGCTCGGGGTTCGAGATCGGCGGACGGCAGGTGCAGGGCTCCTTCTTGCTCGGGCTCGTGCCCTGATCGGCGTTACCTCGGGTCGTACCAGGCGTAGGGGGGGACGTTGGGATCGTCGGGGATGTAGACCGCGGCGACGCCAGCGTGGACGATGGGGATCGCCGGCCTCGACGTTGGTGAGGTCGACAGTGGCACCTTCACCCCGCCGAGACCCGTCCAACGAAGCACCATAGTTGGGGGGCGGTGCTTCGTCCGACGGGTACGGCTGGGCCCGGTCACATGCCCGCGGTGGGGATCATCGACAGGTCGCAGCACAGGGTGGGGAACAGGCCTCCCAGTTCTCCGGCGATCCCGGAGAAGTCGAGGCTCCCGGTCAGGTTGCCCTCGGGTGCTCCCGGGTACCAGCCGCTGCACTCGCCCATCCCGGTCACGCCCCAGACGTCGTCGGCAACCTCCTCGTTGCGGGCGATGTCGAATGAGCACAGCGACGCGCCCGCCAGGTTGGGATCATCGGCGCGCTGGACCACGACCCAGCCCACTGCCTCGCTGGATGTCTGGCCCGCGCCGCCCTCCATCCACACCACGAACTCCCAGCCGCTGGGATCGAAGAACGCCAGTACGGAGGCTCCCGTGGGGTCGGCGGCCGCGGGGTCGTCGATGACCCAGCCACAGACCTCGAGGCCATCGGCGCGGGTCAGGTCGACATCGACGTCGAACTCACCGCCGAGCGCCGCGGCGAACCGGACGGGCTCGTCATCGGGCGGCATGCACGACGCGGGATCCCACGGGGTGGGCCCTTCGCCCTCGATGATGATCCACGTGCCCTCGTCTTGGCAGCGGGGGTCGCTGCACACGGGCGGGACCTCGGTGTCTTCACCGCCGCTGGTCACCGCGCGTACGGCCGCGCCGTTGCCCCAGTCGAACGCCGTGATCTCCACCTGCGAGTCCTTGCGGACGGGCACGCAGAACTCGCCGCTGGCGTCGGTGGTGGCCGTCGACCCGCCGAGGTAGTCGATGCCCTCGGCGAAGACCAGAGAACCCGCGACCGGATCTCCTGCCTCGTCCTCGACATGGCCACGGACGCACGTCGCCTCGAGCGGCTGGTCGGCGTTCCACGGGGACAGGTGGGTGATGGTGCCGCGATACACCCCGGCCGAGAGGTCGAGGGTGGCGATGCCCTCCTCCTCCCACACGCCCGCGTCCTCGTCGAATCCCCACAGCGCCACAGCGTCGGGGAGCTGAGCCGGGGCGGGGTCGGGGAGCGGAATCTCCACCTCCACGCCCATGCCGTCGGCGATCGTCAGGTCTTCGCCGTCCTGCCGCACGGTCACGTCGAGCACACCAAAGGTCTCCAGCTGCACCAGACCACCGTCGGTGGTGCGTGCGAGCCCATCCCCGGGGTATGCGTCGTACTCGGCCGCGATGGCGGGATTGAGCGGGGTCAGGTGGACATCGACCATGCCCGCGATCGCCGTCCCATCACGGGTGACGAACGCACCCGCGGGAGCGTCGATGCGAGCGCCTCGCATGCCCGTCACCTCGCCACCCTCGTCGGCGTCGAGGGGGATGGCAGGCGCCTCGGCCCGCAACACCGGGCGCAACAGGGAAGGAATGTCCTCGCGAACGGTCACGCGCTCGAGGCCTCGCACGTAGCCGGGCTTGTACAGATGAACGATCACCGCGTCGTCGGCCCCGACCGCGATCTCGAAGCGGCCATCGGCTCCGCTGACGACGGTGGTGTCACCGCTGCGGACCTCCACCTCCGCGACCGGGGCCCCGGTCACATCGGTCACCGTGCCCGCGACGACGGTGCCGACGGGGACATCGGCCGTGTCTCCAGAATCCGCGGCGTCCGACGCTCCCTCCGTCGCCGCTTCGTCGTCGTTGCTGCCCGCATTGCCGCAGGCACTCGTGCTCGCTCCCACCAGGGCCAGCAACGCCGCACGTCGAGCCAGGCCGTACCACCACGCACCATTCGAATCGTTCATCACTGGCGCAGACCGAGCGCGAGGGCCTGTGATTCACGAAATTGATCGCGATTTCATGAACATGCAGCGAATGCCCCACGCCGCAGATGCGATTGATACAGCGATCGCTGTAGTGCTCGATGGCCGGTGTGGCTCACCGCCACTGAACGCTGGCGCGAAACCGGCGGGCATCTGCATCGCTGACGTTGACCATCGCCAACGCGTAGAGCGCGGCCTGCTCCTGCACGAGCTCGACTTGGACCTTGGAGTACAGCAGTCGCCTCGATGGACGTCCGTCCAGCGTGCCGGTAGTGGTCTCGGGGGTCTCTCCCTTGGCGAACTCTTGCGAGAACTTGTCGCGAATTTTCTGCTCGATGAATGCGGCGAGCCAGTCACCGTCGTCGGTACGTCCCCCCGTGGGAACCATCGTCAAGACGATCTCCGACTGTCGGCTCTGCCACCGCACGATTCGCCCGGTACCCCACTTCGTGGTGGGATGCGTGCGCGTCCAGTCGCCAGTCGGTTCCTCGACGCTGACGCCGTAGTGCTGGTCGACGTAGCGCCGACCTCTCACCGAGTGCTCGGGGAGCGCGGTGGGTGCTCGCAATCCGCCGAGCAGGGCATCGATGGCCGCGCCGACGCCCGGAATCGCGGTGGGAGCCCAAGCACTCATCACCACGGCATGACCGTTGTGCTCGAAGCTGAGGATCCCGTAGCGAAAATCGCCCGAGACGGCCGGCATCAACCCGGTGGTGCGGTAGGCCTTGGTCTCCACGAGCATCGTGGCTGAGTCCTTACGTTCGTCGAAGTCCTCGGCCAGCGCATCGTGGAGCTCCGAGCGACGAGCCGCTTGGTCCTGGTACACCTGCAGTTGCGCCATCAGCCCCATCGGAGGCTGCTCGATCCACAGCACGGCCTCCGAA
This sequence comes from Deltaproteobacteria bacterium, assembly GCA_022601155.1. Classification (GTDB taxonomy): domain Bacteria; phylum Myxococcota_A; class Polyangia; order Nannocystales; family Nannocystaceae; genus Paraliomyxa. Next base: position 15,290 of record JAHZJA010000451.1, read on the forward strand.
TCCTCGGTCGTGGCGCCGTCGCCCGCCCGCACATCGAACAGCCCCTGGGGCCGATCCCAGGTGAGCTGATGCCGAAAGTCGCGGAACCGTCCGTTGTAGTAGGCGGCGTTGGCAACCATGAGACGGGTGGTGTCTGGTCGCGCGCGCAGACGGGCGAGCAGCGCCGCGCGATCGGTCGCGGAGCTCAACGTGATGGAGCCGAGCAGTGCGTCGATGGAGGGCATGACCTCGTCGCGCAGCGCGTCCGGGTACACGACGGCGATCGTGATGAACGCATCGCCCACGAAGACCAAGCCCACGTCGTACGACCGGGAGCCGATGAGGGCATGGCGAGCGGTGGGCATCGAGTGCCCTGCGATCGTGCGAGCTGGAAGCGGCTGGGCCTCGCCGAATCGCTCGCGGTAGTCTTCTCGCTGGGACTGTCGCCGTTGCTCGTGATCCCCGATGTGACGGTACGCCGTGACGGTGAGGTAGGTGCTCTTGGCATCGATGGCCAGTAGCAGCTCGGCGTTGGGATCGGACTCCCTTGCTTCGCGACCGATGATGAGACGCCACGGCGGATCGGGGTCGAGGTCGATGCCGCTGATCGCACTGCGGAACTGTCCGTCACGGATCTGCCACGCCAGTCCATCGGCCTCGGTCACGGGCGGATGGTCGCTGACCTCGCCCACGACCTCACCCTCGGTAAAGGAGAACGCGTCGAAGAACCGATCGAACTGAGCGGTGCTGGCCTGGTCTTCCCGAGTCCACGCCAGGAGCTGATAGGAGTAGCCCTCGCGGAGCGCAATGACCGAGACGTAGCGAGACTCGATTTCGTTGACGCTCTGGGTGTACGTGGTCCGGCGGGCGTCGAGGCCTCCGAGTCGAACCACCTTGGTCTCGTGGATCTTCTCGGCGGGTATGTCGGCGTAGGTCATCTCGTGGAGATCATCGATCGTGGCACCTGGCATCCGCTCCACCATCACCACCCCGGCCAGGTTCTGGGGACCCATGGCCCCCGCGTTCGCATCGTCGACCAGGTTGCGTGCGTCGTCCCGTTGCATCAGCTTCCACCCGGGCCCGGGATGGTCCAGGCGGAAGCGATACCCGTCGTGGATGATCGGCTTGGTCGCGTCGTAGGTCGACTCCGCCGTGAGCTTGCGGCCGTCCGCTTCGGGGTCTCGGTGCTTCTTGCAAGCGGGGACGGCACACAACGACGCCGCAATGAACCAGGCGGGGGGAGCCAGTCGCATCGTCGTCACTGTACGGGAAACATCGCGCACCGTCGGCGCATTGCCATTGCCAACCTGAACAATTGTCGACGCGAGGACGGGTCCACGATCGTGCGAATGACACCAACCGTCCAGGTCATCCCGGCGGGCCGGCCGGCAGTGGAGTCGGTCCGACCAGCCGCCATCGAGTCGTGGGACCAGGACGCCTGACCGGAGGCGACCTGCCATCGGCCCGCGCTCACGCGATGCCATCGAGCAGTGGTGGCGCTCGATTTGGTACCGCGACGAAGAGGTCTCCCGTACGAGCGCGACCCGGCGCTCCAGGTTCATGTCAGCGTCAGCGTGGTGTAGTGGTCGATGGTCATCGTGTCGCTCGTGTAGATGTCTTTGATGTACTGCTCGATCGATGGACCGGGGTTTGCCGGATCGGAGAAGGTGAACACGCCGTAGTTGGAGTCCATGAGGCAGGGCTCACCGTTGGGTCCTCCGTGGGGCGAGTAGGCCACGACATGGCCCCAGATGCTCTCGTTGGCCGAATTTCTGCCATAGAACACCATCATGGTGTCGGATTGGGGGTGGGCGGCGACCTGTTCCCATCCCGGGTTGTTGGTCTGTTCTACGTTGGTGAGGCTCAGCTTCTTGCCGTCGGCATCCGTGAATTTGTTGCCCCATTTTCTGGTGTACTGCAGCGTTTGTACGCGATCGAGATCGACGTAGGCGGCAAACTGTGCATCGTCATCGTGGAGCTTCTTCAGCTTCCCCGGTATGTCCGTCACCGCGAGGGTCTCGCGCCGATACGCGAGGTGCTTGCCGTAGAGCTTCTCGATGTTCGGCTCGGCCTTGAACCTGCCTCCCGTGGTCGAGCACGCCGACCACTTGAACGTCCAGCGGTAGCATGCGCCGCTGGTCGGTGGCTTCGCGAGCCCCTCCTTGTTGGCCTTGTCCGTGATCCCGTCCATGATCCTCTTTTGCGACAGCGCCTCAATGCGGATGAGGTCGGGACGTGGAGGGGGACTGCCGTTTGGCCCTGTGACGACCTTGCCCTTGTCGATCACGGTCACCTGTCCGTCGTGGTGGAAGGCGATCGCCACGAGCCCATCCATGTCCACGGTGGACAGCGGATTCGGGCAGTACTGGTACGTGTTGAGCCCGCCGACGATCCCCAGAGGATCGGACTGTAGGTACCGCCCCAGCCCCGGATCGTAGTAGCGGAAGCGGTTGAGGTGCAGCCCGGTCTCGGGGTCGTGTAGGTGTCCGGGGAAGCGCAGGTGCATCGTGACCGTGCTCGCCGGGTCGACCTGCACCCGTCCGAACGGGTTCATGCGGGCTCGCCAGACGACTTGGCCGTGTTCGTCTTGCACGCACGACGGCGCGCCCACTTGATCGGCAAAGATGTGAAACACGCGGCCGTCCGAGGCCGCCGCGTCGCGGCCGACGTACTCCACGAACATCAGCGGCACCATGGCCTCGAGGTCGGCGTAGACATAGATCCGCTGGGTCCCATCGGGGAACTGCTCGGCCCCGAGGCGGAAATCGTCCCAGTGGTAGGTCGTGGTCTGGCCGCGCCACGTCTTGCTCACGCGGCGAGTCAGAGGATCATAGGCGGCGGTCCACCGCTCGCCGCCGCGGGTGAGCTCCACTAGGCGGTCGAGGGCATCGTAGCGGTACTCGCTGGAGCACGCCGCAGCGTCGCGGCGACACAGACGGAGGCGGTGGTCGTAGCTGAGGTCTTCGCGATTGGCTCGTTTCAGTCGATTGCCGCGGCCGACGCAGCCGTCTCGGAGGCCGGGCTGCTGCAGGAGGTTGCCCGCTGCGTCCCACCGATAGTGCTCCGCTTCCCCATCGTCCCTGCGAGCGACGAGGAGGCGGTGGAGCCCGTCGTATGCGTAGGTGGTCGGGCCCGCGTGGGAGTCGAGGGTGTCGAGGAGGTCGCCGTGGCCCGAGTACCGATGGGTGCGAACCCACGAGGTCTCCATGCCCGGCCCGTCGAGCTCGGTTCGCAGACACAGGCCGCGATCGTCGAATCGTTGGTGTTCGACGGTGCCGTTGGCCAGCCGCCGGGTGACCGTACCGTCCTCGCCGGCTTCGAGGCGGTGACGATCGCCCGTGGGATCGACGATGGTGCGAGATCCTTCGGCCTCGTATTCGAACCGAATCTCGAAGCGCCCGAACCACCGGGTGGCGACCAGGCGATTGCCGTCCTGTTCGTGCTCTACGCCCGCACCATCGCGGAGATCCGCGACGACTCTGCCCTGGTCGTCGTAGCGTCGCTCGACGACCAAGGCGTCCGTGGTGGCTCGGGTGATCCTCCCGCGAGCGGCGTGCTCGAAGCGCTGTGTCTCGCCATCGGCGAGGGCTCGGCCGATCAACAGGTTCCCGGGTCCATGGTCCAGCGACAGCAGGGTCCGACCCTCACCGTCGAGCTTCTCGACCAGGTTTCCCGCGGCGTCCCAGCGATAGCGGTCCAGGGGGGCGCCGTCGCGGCGAAGCTCCGTGAGCCGATCCTTGCGGTCGTACACATACTCGTGCACGACACCGCCCGGGTCCTCCACGCGGGTGATCTTGCCGCGGAAGCTGGTCTCCACCCGCGTTCGACCCGCCTCCGCATCGACGCGCTCCCGTGGCTGGTTCCACGAACCGAGGATGAGCCGGCTGATGTTGCGGTCGTGGTCGCGGTGTGCCGATGGGTTGCCCTGGGCATCGTGTTGCCATGCCTGCACGCCATGGGCATCGCGTTGTTCCCGGCACCGGCCCCAGGCGTCGTATCGCGTCTCGGGGTCGGCTCGATGGGGATGGGGGACCGTCGAGCCCCAGCGGCAGGCCAGTGGTGTGCTCGGCAGCGCATAGGTCAGAGGGTTGGGAGGTGAGGGCTCCACCTCGAGGGGCGGAGCCAGGTACCCGAGGCAGTCGCGCTGGGCCACGTGCTGGCCCCGCTGGTCGTAGAGCAACGTCGTCGCGTTGCCGGCCTCGTCGATGTGCTGCTGCACTCGCCCGTCGTCACCTCGTACGAGCCGCTGCTCACCGCCGTAGGGATCGACGATGCGCACCAACACCCCGTCGGTGTCGTATCGGTATCGCCAACACCCTCCATCGGGCCAGGTCACGGTGGTCTCTCGTGCGTCGTCGTCGTAGCGCAGCCGGACCTCGTACATCCCGTCATCGCCCCAGCTGTGTACGCACCGACCTCGATCGTCGTAGCGGTAGTGAAAGGCGTAGCCGTTGCGATCGGTCTTGCGCGTCATTCGGTGCGCGTCGTCGTAGGCGTAGGTGGAGGCGTGACCGTGGACATCGCGGTGCTCGATGAGCCGACCGTCCACGTCGTAGCGGTGCCACGACAACACGCTGGGCTCCATGCCGCTGGGGTCGACGACCTGCTCGAGCTGACCTCGTGCGTCGTAGTGCAGCCGCAGGCGCCGCGCGGCGTCCCGGACTTCCACGAGGCGGTCGCGCTCGTCGTGGACCAGCGAGAAGGTCGTGCCGTCCGCGCGAAGCTCGACCATCGGCGACGGCGTGTCGCGGTGCTGCGGTGCGAATCGCATCACTCCATCGGGTCCTTCGATCTCGTAGACCTCGCCCTCCTGCGTGCCCTCGATCCCGCCCCGGATCTTGCGCAACGCGTAGCCATCGCGGCTCACCACGTCGGCGTGCGAGGCCAGCGGAGGTAGATCCAGCGGCTCGCCTTCACCATCCACAAACGTGAAGCCTTCGTCGGTGCGCTGGAGCTCTCGCTGGAGGTTCAGCCGAAACCCTCGCCCGACGATCGAGGGCTGGTCGACCAACCGGCTGTCGTAGAACCGCGTCCACAGCAAGTCCGGCGCGCCCGGTTGCACGAAGTCGACGAAGGCATCCACGTTGGCCCCGGTGACGACGTCGATGGGCTCACCCTTGCGTCCGCAGCTCCGGTTGGTGCTGGGCGACTTGCTCCTCGGCTCGTGTCCCATCGCCTTGCTGGCCGCGGCCCTCACCTTGCGCCCAGCCTTCTTGGACAGCGTGGCGAGCTTGCTCAAGCCCTTGCCCAGCATGAAGACGCCGGCCCGCATGCCGAGCGCCATCAACGAGACCGTGGGCGGGCCACCGACGAGCACCGGGGGCCCCATCGGGATGGCGATGACGATGCTGGTGGGGAGCACCCGCGCCTTGACGGGTGGGTTCTTGGGGCGGGGAGGCGCGGCGGCACCGATGTCGTTGCAGCTGAGGACGGGCAGCGCCATGTAGCTGAACGCATCGCTGTCCACGGCGACGGTCATGCTGCCCATGAGCATCTCGCACTCGTTGTCGGGCTCTTTGACGAATTGCCCGACCATGGGCTGGTGGGCGGGCATCCGGACCCCGGCCGTACCCGCCTGGGCTCGCGGCAGGCCGTTGACCCACACCGTGGCCCCGATGAAGGGGATGTAGTCGAAGGGGTCGAACAGGAACCCGACGAAGGGGTTGGGGATGGGCAACAGGGGCGGGACGAGCTCGAAGTGGATGTCGATGCCGATCACGGGATCGAAGTGCTTGGCGGCGGGCATGATCGCCGTGGCCGGCCCGGGGCCGCAGGCGTTGGGCCGTGGCATGACCCGCTGGGCGAGATTGGAGGCGATGTCGAGCATGGCGATCGGTTCTCGGGGTTCAGGTGCTCGCGCGCCAACCCTCGCCGAGCACCCCATCCAGGCGCTGCATGAGGGTGGCGCGGGGAAGATCGACGTCCGGGGGTGGGGCGTCGGCTTCGGCTAGCTGCAGGAGTGCGCGTCCGGTATAGGGGAGGGTCGTGAGACGCCGCTGGGCGGGGGCGAGCTGCTCGCCCGCTCGAAGGGCTCGCGCGCCACAGCGCCACGCCTCGTCTTGGCGACACGCCTGCGTGTGGGCATGGCTGGCCAGCCGCCAGCCGTCGTGCGCGGCCAGCAGATTGCCCTCCGCTTCGGCGAGCCCGGCTGCGTCCTGGTATGCGCGCGCGGCCTCGTCCCACTGCTCCATGCGCAGCAGGGCCGAGGCCTCGCTCATCCGAGCCTGGATTCGCAGCTGCGACGCCGCGGGATCTCCCTGGTCGCCCGCTCGCGCGGCCGAGGACTCGGCTCGGGAGAACCGCTCGCGCGCGGCATCGGGCTGAGCATCCGCGTCGTACAGGGCCCCCATCGCGATCTGGAGCGTGGCGGCCAGATCCCACCAGCCCTGTTGCTCGGCCGTGCGTACGGCGGGCGTGCCGATGTCGATGGCCGCCTCCACGTCGCCCTGCTGTCCGGCCAGTACCATGCGAACGAAGCTGCGTCGCACCTCCGAGGCAGGCGAGACGTCGTCGGCCTTGCCCTTGGACAGCTCGAGATAGGCGCCGTGCATGTCGAGCTCGGCCCGTTGTTCGACGATGGACACCGCCTGGGCCGAGCCGGGCTCGACCAGGGAGTCGAGGGGCGAGTCGCCGAGCGCGTCGGGCACGATCACACGGACGCGCTCGGGCAGGCGCTCGGCCAGTCGTCGCAGCCACTGCACCCATCCCTCCGCGTCGGCCACGGCCCGGGGCTGCAGCACCAGCACCAGGTGCTCCATGATCGCTTCGTGGTGCTCGACGAGCGAGGTGGCCGTGGTGACCAGCACGTCGAGGTCGTCGAGCGAGTCGGTGACCGGGGGCGGCGACCAGCGCGACCCGATGGCTTCGTCCTCCACTCCCGCCTCGAAGGCGTGTTCGTACTGCTCCGCGAGCTCGTGGCGTAGCGTGGCGCCGTGCTCTCGGGACGACTCGAACGCGCTGACCATGGGCACGAACAGATCAGGCAGCTGTCCCAGCCGCGCGTCGTTCTCGGTGACGACGAAGGCATCGAGCATGCGGCGCTCATCGTCGGCCAGTCGCCACCGCAGCAGGCGTGCCCGCGGGCGAGCGGCAAAATCCTCGTACTGACGACGCAACCACGCCAGGCGGCGCATGACGGCATTGTCCTCCACACGATCGTTCATCGTCCTCTCCTTCGTTCCCCCCGGACACCGGGGGGTTGGCACTGGGTCTAGGGCAGGGTGACTTCGATGCCCGTGGATACCCGCAGCAGGGCGTCGGAGACCTGGCTGCGGTAGACCCACGCGTCACCCTCTTGCTGCGGCCCCGTCCACTCGCCCGAGGTCAGCGTCAGCTGGCCACCCGAGCCCTCGACCACCAGCGTGTTCGTGCTGGGCGACAGCCGTCGTAGACCGGGCTCGGACATCGTCAGCGAGGCGGTGCCGTCGGCTGCGAGTCGGATCCGCTCGATGCCGCGGACGCGTGGCTCGGCCGGCTCGACCGCCAAGGCCACGCCGGATGCCAACTCGACGGTGTCGTAGCCTCGGCCACCGCGGATTCGGAACACCACGCCGTCCTCGATCGTCACGATGTCATCAGA
>JAHZJA010000452.1 GCA_022601155.1 Deltaproteobacteria bacterium
CAGGCCGACCGCTACCTCGAGCGGGGCCGGCTGCTGTTCCTGCTGGGCGAGGTCGGACTCGCCGTCGACGATTTCGGGCAGGCGGCCGAGCTGACGCCCGGGTACGTCAAGGCGTACGCCGAGCCCATGCTGCTGCTGGTCTCCTACGGCTACTACATCGAGGCTCGGAGCGTGTTCGCGACGGCGGTCGAGCAGACTGAGCTGAGCGATGGGCTCAAGCTGTACTTCAGCCTGTGGGTCAACGATCTCGCCCTGCGCCAGGGCCAGCCTCCGGACAGCAGGGCCGAAGGGTTCTTGGCCAGCTACCAGGACGGCGGCTGGGGCTATGCCCTCGCCCGGCACGCGCGGGGCGAGCTCGACTACGAACAGCTCCGCAGTGGTGCGAGCGACGAGGGTGAGCGAGCCGAGGCTTCGTTCTACGAGGGCTTGCGACGCTGGCGAACCGGCGACCCCGAGTCTGGCAAGGCGCTGCTCAAGCAGGTGGTCGACAGCAACCTGATGGGCTTCTTCGAGTACGACATGGCGCAGGCCTACCTCGCCTGGGACGAGCTCCCGGTCACCGCCCGCATGCCGATGCTCGGCGGGGTGGCACGGCGACGCCTGCCGGCCGACGCCACCCCCTGACGCGCCACCGTCGGGCCGTGAGGCGAGCAGGCCGTCCGCAGCGATGCTGCCGACGTGTGCCGCCCACCTCCGCGAGTCCACCGGCTCGACGCAGCGATGCCCGAGCTGCAGTGAGCAACTCGGGCATCGTCTGGGAGGCGCGGGCCGGAATCGAACCGGCGAATAGAGCTTTTGCAGAGCTCTGCCTTACCACTTGGCCACCGCGCCGTGGGGCTGGGTGCGTACCACGGCCTCCGGCCGCGGGGCAAGACGCGAGGCACGGCGTCGCGCGGCCACGAAAAAGGGCGGTCCACCCGGGGGAGACCGCCCTTTGGTCGCCGAGGGCCCGTCGGAGGCCCCTCGAGGTCAGGATCAGATCCCGCCCAGCGGGTCGTCGCCGTCGTTGAGACCGAGCTTCTTCTTGCGCCCGCTGCTCTTGGTCGGCGTGGACGAGGGCGTGCTGCTCGAGCTGCTGGAGCTGCCCGACGACTTCTGGCGCTTCTTGGTCTTGCGCTTGGAGCCGGTCGCAGTCTCGGCCTCGGCCTGCTGGGCCTCGTTGTCGGCGAGCTGCTGGTCGAGCGCCTTGATCTTGGCCTCGAGCTCCTTGGTCTTGGCCGCGTCGCCCTCAGCCGCATCCATCTGCGCCTGCAAGGTGCTGCGCTCCTTCTCGATGCGCGCCTGCTCGGCCTCGAGGGCGTCGAGCTTGGCCGTGATGGCCGTCAGTGCCTCGGCCTGCTTGGCCGCCAATTCCTCGGCCTTGGCCAGCTGCTCGGCCTCGCGCTGGGCCTGTTGGTTGCTCTGGTACCACATGACACCGGCTCCCACGACGCCCAGCAGCAGCACCGGAACGACGACCAGCGGCCACTTGGGCTTGGCCTTCTCCTCCGACATCTTGATCTGGGCGTCGAGGCGCATCTGCTCCTCGCGCAGGCGTGTCTCCTGCTGCGCCCGGGCCTTGGTCTCGGCCTCCTGCAACCGCAGCCGCTCCTCGCGTTCGAGCTGCTCGCGCGCGACGCGTTCGGCCTCGAGCCGAGCCGCTTCTTCCGCCGCTCGCTGCTCGGCCTGCTCGCGCGCGATGCGGTCGGCCTCCTCGCGAGCCATGCGCTCGGCCTCGGCTTGCGTGTAGCGGGCGTGCTCCTCGTCGCGAACTCGGTCGGCCTCGAGGTTCTTGAGCTCGGACAGCGCCAGTAAGGCGGAGTTCTCGGATTCCTTCATGCCTTCGTATCCCTCCTCGTATCGTCGTGGTTGAACGGACGTGGGCTTCGTTCGTTCCCCGCTCCCAACCCCGGAAGCTGGCCCACCTTGGGCGCCCGTCCGTTCGAGCGCGACCCCATGCGCTCGAACTGGTTCATCGAAGTGTCGCCCCGCATGCGCGCCTGCAGCGAGAGCATCACCATCGATGAATTTGCCCAATTTTTTCCCCGCTGGCCAGCCCGGAGCTAGCGTGGGCCACCATGCCGGCCGACCGCGTCGCTTCAGTCCGTGCCCACTGTCCCCGCTCGGTCACACGCTGGGGACGCCGCCGATTCACCGTGCTCGCGGGCCTGTCGCTCGTGGCAGTGGGGACCGGTGCAGCCCCCTCGCAGGACGTGCCTACATATCCCACCCCCGCGTCGACGCGATTGACCCATGACCGGGTGCTTCCCTATCCAACCGAGCAGGTCTGGCCTGCTGCCCTTCGGTATTTGCGTGTCGATCGCGGCTACACCCTGGTCGACCGCGATCGGGACGGTGGGTTCATCGTCTTCGATTTCCCTGTGGGCTCCAGTGCCAACGGAACTCGGGGCTCGGGAAGCGTGGAGATCGTCTCCACCGTCGACATGGCAGGGCGGCCCGCGGCGAGCGTGAAGGTGAGCACCGACGCGGGCCCCGTGCACCTGCCCCACGCCATCGCCGAGGGACTGGCCGCCAAGCTCAAGGAGGAACGCGGGCAGCCCGCCCCTCCCCCGCAGCCCGAGCCTCCGCCCTCTCCCGCGCCCGACCCTGCGCCCGACGACGGAGGACCCTGGGCCCCCGAGCCACCGCCCTCTCAGTTCGACCCGGTCACCCGATAGCGAGGCGCGCAGTGGCGTGGGCCCTTTGCCGCGGGGTCGGGCCGTGGCATGTCACCGGCTGATGCCGGCTCCGTTCGATCTTCGAAGCGACACCGTCACCCGCCCCAGCGCCGCGATGCGTGAGGCCATGGCTGCGGCCGAGGTCGGAGACGATTGCTATGGGGACGATCCCAGCGTCGTCGCCCTCGAGCGGCACGTGGCCGAGCGCGTGGGCAAACCCGCCGCGGTGTTCTTGCCCTCGGGCACGATGTCCAACCAGATCGCGGTGCGGGTCCATTGCCAGCGGGGGGATGCCATCGCCACCCACCCCGGGGCCCACGTTCGCATCCACGAGAACGCTTCGGCGGCCGCTGTCTCTGGGGCGCAGATCATGCCCATCGGCACGCGCTCTGGCTACGCGGTCGAGGAGCTGGCGGCCTTGTGCAACGAAGAGCACTGCGGATGGCCCCCCGTCTCCCTGGTGTGGCTGGAGAACACCCTGGGAGACGCGGGCGGCGAGCCATGGCCCCTGGACCTGGCGGGACGAGGCCTGCGGCAAGTCGGGGCGTGGGCCCGCGAGCACGGGCGAGCGGTGCACCTGGACGGCGCGCGGCTGTGGAACGCCCATGTGGCGACCGGGACGGCGTTGGCGGACTACGGAGCCTGTGCCGACTCGCTGGCGGTCTCGCTGAGCAAGGGGCTCGGTGCCCCGATGGGCTCGGTGCTGTGCGGTGCCCCCGATTTCATCGAACGCGCGCGGCTGCACAAGCACGCCCTGGGTGGCGGTCTGCGACAGGCCGGGATCGTCGCTGCGGCGGGACTGCACGCGCTCACCCATCACGTGGAGCGGCTGGCCGACGATCATGCCCGGGCCCGGCGACTGGCCGAAGCGCTCGCCGATCTGCCGTGCTGGCACATGCCCCAGCCGCAGACCAACCTCGTGGTCGCCCCGGTCCGGGCCCCGTGGACCCACGCCGATCAGCTCTGTGCGCCGCTGCGTGAGGCGGGCGTGCTGTGCTTCCCCAACACCTACCGAGAGGTTCGGTTCGCGCTGCACCTGGATATCGACGACGACGATCTGACCGCGATCATCGACATCGTCCGCCGGGTGGTGACGGGGCTGACCCCACCGCGCTGACGCGACGCACGTGCCCGCGCGGGCAAGGCCCTCGCCTGTCCGGACCGAGTCCAGACGCAACGACGCCCCGGGGGTCACCGACCGCCGGGGCGCGCTTGCGTAGGGCCAGTCTGCCCTGTCCGCTACATCGAGAAGCGGTACTGGAAGCCCATCGTCGCGTTGCGGAACTTCTTGAACTTGGCCTTCTTGGCCGCCGCCGCAACACAGCTTCCGAGCGAGGTCCCGGCATGAGGGGCGACGGGGGTCGCCTTGGTCACCGCTCCGCTGGAGCCGGAGATGGACAGCTTGATCATGACCTTCTCCCCCGGCTTGGCGCCGTGCTTGCTTCCACAGGACTTGGCCGACGACTTGACCGGCCGCAGGCCTGCCTTGAGCTCCGTGTTGCCCAGCTTGGCTGGAAGGCTGGGGTCGGAGGCACCGCCGCTGCTGGGCTTGCTCCCCCCGCTCTTGGGCTTCTTGCACTTGCTCGGGTCGAGGATGCAGTCCACGGACGGGGAGCCGCTGCTCCCGCCACTGCTGGGCTTGGACGAACTCCCGCCACTGCTGGGCTTGGACGTGCTCCCGCTGCGCTTGGAAGAGCCGCTGCTGCGCCTCTTGCTCGAGCCGCTCTTGGAGCTGCTGTCGGGAGCGCCTGCGGCGGTGGAATCGCCGTCGGAGTCACCCTCGCCGCCGCTGCCTCCCGTCGCGCCTTCGTCGTCCTTCTTGTCGTCGTCGGCCTTCTTGGCGTCGTCGTCCTTCTTGTCGTCGTCGTCCTTCTTGTCGTCGTCGTCCTTCTTGTCGTCATCGGCGGTGACGGACGGGGCAACGGCGGGGACCTCTTTTTCGACGATCTGGGGCTCCTTGTCCCGCAGGATGATGAACGCCGCCAGGCCACCCACGGCCAGGATGAGGATCACCATCAAGATGTACAGCGGCGCATTCGAGCGCTGTGGCTGCGCGGGGGCTGCCGCCACCGCTGCGCCCGCCGCCGAGTGGTCGGGAGCCGGGGTGGCGATGAGCGGCGTGGCCGCCAAGCTGCCGAAGCCGCCTCCGCCGAAGCTCGGCAGGGCAGCGTCATCGGCCGCGGCTTGCGGAGCCGCGGATGCAGCCGGACCCGCTGCGCCGGGACCACCAACCATCGCGCCCAGCGCCCGGATGTCGATGAGCCCAGAGCCCTCGGACGACGGCGCCGAGGTGGCCAGGCCCTTGGAAGGGTTGGCCGAGACCCGCGCGGCTGCGGCTGCAGGGGCTGCGGCGGCGGGGGCCGCTGCTGCCGCGCCGCCCGTGGCCATCGATTGCAGGCTATCGAGCGAGAACAACACGGAGTTCTCGTTGCGCTGCCCGGTCAGCTTGGAGATGCGGGGAGACGAAGCCGAAGCATCGTCGGTGCCCGTCGCGGCCACGGCTGCCGTGGCTGCTGCCATGCCGCCTGCTGCGTAGTTGTCTTGGTTGGCGCTGGCCGCGAACGGATCCTCGGCGGCTCGATCGGGGAACGCCGCAAAGGCTTCGACATCGCCCAGCGGCACCCAGTCGTCGAAACCCTCCTGCCAGACCGCCGTCTCCTTGTCGATTTCACCCGCGTCGTAGCGCTGGCGGACCTCGGCCTCGGCCATGGGTCCAACGGTCTCTCCGTTGATCGCCAGGTGCCATCCGGGGGCGCCTTGGTCGGCGGCGGCTCCCGCGTTGGCGTCGGCGGCCTCAGCCCCCTTGTCGCGAACGATGATCACGTTGCTGCACTTCTTGCAACGGATCTTGAAGGTCTTGCCCCGGACCTTTTCGTCCGCGATCGAGTACTTCGCACTGCACTTGTCGCATTCGATCTTCATTCGCGCGCGTCCCGATGTGCCCGTGGTGGGCGGACTGCGAGCAGTGGCCAGCGCCACGCAAACCCGCAGAAAGCCGGTCGAGTATAGGGGAAGCGCCGGACGGGGCACAACCACACCCGCCGCACTCCCGTTGTTCGCCTGTCGCCGTCGTGTGGGCCAGTACGAGCCCAATCCCCGGTATTGCGGGAAACGGGTGCCCGGGGGCCGCGTTGCGACCGAACACCGGGCCCAGACATGGTTTTTGGGTCACGCGTTAGAACGGATCAGCCAGCCGCAGGGTCTGGCTGCGGTCGGGTCCGACCGAAACGAGCGCCACCGAGACACCGACCTGGTCCTCGATGAGGTCCAGATAGGCCCGCACCACCCCCGGCAGATCCGCGCGCGAGGTGGCCGACCGCAGGCCATCGACGACCGAGGGATCGCCCCACCCTTCGAGCGTCCGCAAGCGGGGCACGGCGACCTCCAAGCTGTCGACCCCGGGAACCACGCCGTCTTCGTACGACTCGCAGATCTGCACCGTGGGTAGCTCGGCCAGCACGTCGATCTTGGTGACGCACAGCCCGGTCATGCCCGACAAGCGCGCAGAATGAGCCAACGCAGGCAGATCGAGCCACCCGCAATCGCGGGGGCGGCCGGTCGTCGCTCCGAACTCGGCGCCCGCCTCGCGAAGTCGATCACCGTCGGCACCCGTCATCCGGGTCGGAAACGGACCTCGCCCGACGCGCGTCGTGTACGCCTTGGTGATGCCCCAGACCCGATCGATGGCGGTGGGCCCGATGCCGATCCCCGTACACACACCACCCGCCACCGAGTTGGACGAGGTCACATAGGGATACGTACCGTGGTCGACGTCGAGCAGGGCCCCCTGGGCGCCCTCGAACAGCACGCGCTTGCCCGCCGTGATCGCGTCGTGACACAGCGCGCCGGCATCACAGACGACCGGACGCAATCGCTCGCCCCACCCCCGACCGCGCTCGACCAGTGCATCGACGTCGAGGGTCGCCAGGCCCAGGCGCTCCAGCTCGGGCTCCAGGGCGTCCTTGTTCTTGAGCAAGCGCTCCCGCAGGGCCTGCTCGTCGAGCAGGTCGCGAACCCTCACCCCGCGACGGGCGGCCTTGGCCTCGTAGGCCGGGCCCACGCCGCGACGCGTGGTTCCGATCTTCCGGCCGTCACCCGCCCGGTCCTCGCGGAGCCCGTCGAGCTGACGGTGATACGGGAACACGACATGGGCATCGAGCGAGACCCGAAGCTCGTCGTTGCGCAGCAGATCCATGGCGCGAAGCGATGCGACCTCTTGTTCGAGGACCTCGGGGTCGATCACCATCCCCGCCCCGAGCACGCACTGCGTCCCGGGATAGGTGCAGCCCGACGGCACCAGGTGCGTGATGATCTGCTTGCCCTCGACCACCAAGGTGTGTCCGGCATTGTTGCCCCCGGCAAAGCGGGCCACCAGGTCCGCTCGCTCGGCGAGCACATCAACGACCTTGCCCTTGCCTTCGTCGCCCCACTGGGCGCCCACGACGACCAACGTGCTCATGGTGTCTCCCGTCCTCGTTCCCAACCCTGCGGGCCTCGGGCCCACTCGGTCGTCCCTCGTTCGTCTACGAAGGTAATCCTGTCGGCGCCCGCGGCTTCGGCCAGCGTGCGGGCCCGGGCCATCGTGACCCCGGGCTGAACCCATGCGCGACGCCCCTGCGTTCGCGCCTCACAAGCCAATGCATGGGCCTGCGCGCGTGCCTCGGGCTCGCCGTCGGCCACCACCACCAGGTGTCCCGGCGTGACTTCGATCGACGCCGTGCCTCGCCCTTGCTCGGTGAGTCCGCGCTCGAGCGCGTGCAGATCGATGGCGAAGCCCGTGGCCGGCCGCGGTACCCCGTAGCGGCCGGGCAAGCCGTCGTATCGGCCGCCTCGCACCACGGGGTCGGGCACGCCGGGTGCCCAGCCTCGCAGCCGCATGCCCGAGTAGTAGTCGTAGCCGCGTGCCTCGCCCAGGTCGATCGTCAGCCGCGATCGCAGACTGTCGGCGTCCGCCCGGCCCTGGTCCATGCGACCCAGCTGCTGCAGCACGGCCTCCAGCTGCTGTAGCTCCGCGTCGACCCCCACCCCCGCCAGGACCTGCCGGGCTCGCGGCAACACCTCGCCGACGGGGCCGAACAGATCACACAGGCCGCCGAGCGCGATACCGATCGGTGTCGACGCCCGGGCCGCGCCCAGAGCATGCAGCACCCCGCCGCGGTCCTTGCGGGCGAGCAATGCACGCAGCTCCGCGCGCTCGGCCGCCGAAGCATGGAGCGTATCGAGCAGCCCGCGGACCAATCCGGTGTGGGCCAGGTCGAGTCGAAACTCCGACAGACCGGCGCCGCGCAGCGCCGCCTCGGCCAGCGCGACCATCTCGGCATCGGCGGCGGGATGATCGTCGCCCACCAGCTCGACGCCGACCTGATGCCCCTCGGCCTGCTGCCGCGGGGTCTGGGGCTGACGCAAGACATCCGCCGCGTAGCTGAACCGATGCACGACATCGGAGGCCAGCTCACCCCCCCACCGCTGGGCCATCATCCGGACGATCTGCGGGGTCACATCGGCGCGCAGTGAGACCAGCTCTCCGCTGCCCGCGGCGATGAAGCGGACGCTCCCGCGGCGGTCGTCCTCGGAGAGACCACGCGCCAGCACGTCGAAGTACTCGATGGCCGGGGTCGCCACCGGCTCGTAGCCCCACGACTCGAACGTCGCCAGCAGCCCCGAGGTGAGCGCCCGTCGCAGCCGGTAGGCGGGCGGCATCAGGTCCGAGGACCCACGCGGTAGCGCCACACCTTCGGTGCACGCCAACGGGTTCGGGCCGGAGTCCGCCGTCATCGGGTGTGCTCCCTCATCGTCGTGCCGAGGTCCGGGGGTCGCCGCGCAAACC
>JAHZJA010000453.1 GCA_022601155.1 Deltaproteobacteria bacterium
CGGCAGCTGCCTGGCGAGGCTGCGCTTCGAAGGCGCATCGGGTCATGCGTCGAGGAGCGAAAACACTGCCACAGCGGTCGGGGGCGGTGTTGTGGCGCCTGCAAAACCGCCAAAGTCGAGCCTAGGCCCAACCCTCCGACCCCTGCGCAGGCCACTCGGCCTCGACCGACTCCATCGTTTCGCGCAGAGCACCCGTAATCGCCGAAATACAGCGTTACGCGCGGCCAGAGACCGCCTGGTGCCAACGACGAAATCCAGTGTAAGGGTGGGTGGGCTTCGCGGCGTTCAGGGTGCGAGCCGGGAGAGTTCTAGACCATGCGCATGCGATCGACTTTGTGGGGAGCCTGGCTGCTGGCCGCGTGTTCCAGCAGCAACGCCTATCAACCCCCGCCACATCCGGTGGGGCCGAACCCACAGCCCATCGCCCAGCAGCCGAACGAACTTCCCGCGCACCACTTCTACGCGCGGGAGAGCCGAGGCCAGCAGTACCCAGGGGCGATGGCGGTGTCCTACACCGCGCTGCCGCCGATGGTGCGGAGCAACCGGTGCGTCGCGGCAGGTGCTGTCCCCGAGGGTCGGCCGACGCCAATGCCCAAGCCCAAGCCCAAGCGCGCGAAGGCGAAGACCGCGAAGGCCAATCCCGATCCAGGCTTCGTCCCGTACAACGGCGGTGGACAGGCGGCGGCCCCCGCCGAGGAGAGCGAGGCCCAGCTCGCCGATTCACGCAACGCGGCCCCGCCCGCCACCTCGCCGGGCTTGGCCAGTGGCGGCGACGCTGCGGACGACGGCGACAATGAGCTCGCCTCCGGAGCCCCGGCCGACATCCTCGACAATGTCGACGTCGCCAGCCGCGACAAGTCGGCGGAGCGGTCACAACGTCGCCACGCTCGCCAGTCTCGACGCGAAGCCAAGCGTTCCCACAAGCGGGCGCTCGCGACGGCCAGCCCCGCGGCCCCCGCGGCCGAGGCACCCATGGCGTTCGACGAACCCTACCTCGTGGAGCCCGAGCCAATGCCGCTGGCCTGGCCTCCAACCGAAGAGGGCTGGGGCGCCGCGACCTTCCTGTCCAACGACGACACCATGAGCCTGTCGTCGGCGCAGCGGGTCGCGTTCGCCATCGACCAGCACCTGCCGCTGCCGTCGCAGCACATCCGCCCCCACGAGCTGCTCAACTACTTCTCATTTGCCCAGGCCGAGCCCCAGCCCGGCCAGGACTTCGCCGTGGGCGCCCAGCTGGCCGCGTCACGCCGCGATCCCGGGATGCTCACCCTGGGCGTCTCCGTGGCCGCGCGACCGATTGGCCGACAGGGTCGACGCAATGCAGCGCTGACGTTCGTCATCGATCGCTCGGGCTCGATGAAGGCCGAAGGCCGCATGGAGTACCTCAAGCGAGGGCTGCTCCGCATGGCGCGGGAGCTCAAGGATGGCGACATCGTCAACGTGGTGACCTTCGACCATCGGGTCTGCTCCCCGCTGCGCAACTTCGTGGTCGGCCGTGACTCTCTGTCGGACCTCACCGAGACCATCCATCGCATCAAGCCCTCGGGCAGCACCAACCTGCACGCCGGGCTCACCCAGGGCTATCAGCTCGCCGATGCCAGCTACCAGGCCAAGTACTCCAACCGGTTGCTGATCATCTCCGACGCCCTGGCCAACACCGGAGTCACCGATCCCCGCACGCTGTCGATGGTCGCCGACTGGTACGACGCACGTCGGATCCGACTGTCGGGCATCGGCGTGGGTCGGGAGTTCAACGACGCCCTGCTCGACAGTCTCACCGAGAAGGGCCGCGGTGCCTACGTGTTCCTGGGCTCGGAGGCCGAGGTCGACGCGGTGTTCGGGGCCCGGTTCACCTCGCTCATCGAGACCGTCGCCAACGACGTGCACTTCCGGCTGCACCTGCCGCCCTCGCTCCGCATCCAGGCGTTCCACGGCGAGGAGTCCTCCACCGTCAAGGCCGACGTGCAAGCGGTGCACTTCTTCGCCGATACCTCGCAGCTGCTGCTCGCCGACCTCGAGCCGTGGCAAGGGCAGCTGCGGCCGCAAGACGACATCATGCTCGAGGTCGAGTACCAACACCCCGAGACGGGTCAGGTGATGGTCGAGGACCATGTCTTCAACCTCGCCGAGGTCACCGAGGCCAACGACAACGTGCGCAAAGGTGAGCTCATCATGCACTTCGTCGAGGCGCTCCAGCGTCAGGCTCGGCGAGGTCCGCCTTCGGGTTGGCAGCCCCGCCCGGGCACCTGGGAAGACCTCGCCGCCGCCGAAGACTGCAGCCAAACCCGACAGGAGCTGCGCGACCTGGCGGCGGGCAGCCGCGACTCCGAGGTGGCCCGCGTGCTGTCGCTGTGGGACGGCTACTGCACGCGGTTCACGGGCGGCGTCACCGGACGACCCCCCCGCAAGAGCGCGACCGAAGACCGCTGGCCCAGCGCCGGTCGCTGAGCGTCCACATCTGTTCGCGTGCACACCACGCGCCCGTCGACCGCACGTCACCGCCTTGGAGACGGGCGGTCGAGTCCGTTGAGGCTCCGCGGCGCTCGACCGCGCAGCAGCGCAGCCAACGCGCCGGAGGAGGCCCTCCATCGCCCCGAGACGTCCCCGCAGAGCCCTTGACAGCCCAGCTTCGGAGCATGCACGATCAGTGCACGGCGATGATCCATCGCCGAACCCCTTCGAGTCTGCCGTCGCCAGGCTCCTCGCGGGGGCAAAGGGGTCTCCAACACCTCTGGGTCATCGGCACTCGTAATTCTCACGGAACGCGGTTTCCGGGCGACGGTCGGGATCGTGTGATCCGGAGACGCGAGGACGATGACCGAAGCAAAGAAATTCAAGCGCGCCGTTCGGGCGCGAGCCCAACGTACGGGGGAGAGCTACGCGGTCGCGCGCCAGCACGTGCTGGCCAAGACCACCAAGGAGCGAGAGCGCAGTACGGCCGCCGCCGCGGCTACGGCCCGCCGCGGGTCTTCGAAGGGCTCGGTGAGCGAGGCCAAGTGCATCGAGAAGACCGGCCACGGATTCGATCATTGGTTCGCGGTGCTCGACGAGTTCGGAGCACGCCGCCTCGGACACACCGCGGCCGCACGACACCTGCGCGTCGACCATGCGGTGCCGTCCTGGTACAGCCAGGGCATCACCGTGGCCTACGAGCGTGCACGCGGCCTGCGTGAGCTCAACCAAGTCTGCGCGGGTACCTTCGAGGTCTCGGTGTCGCGCGTGCTGCCGGTCTCGGTGGACGAAGCGGTCGTGAGCCTGTCACGCAAGGCGCAGCGCGAACGCTGGCTCCCTGCCGTCGGCGGTGAGCTGGCAGCAGTGGTCCCCCAGCGGCTGGCGTCCAAGCGGTTTCGCCGAAACGGTGACGTCGCGATCGCTCGGTTCCCCCACGGCGAGGCCAAGATCGAGCTGCGGATCACCCCCAAGGCCGACGGTCGCTCGACCATCGTGGCGCGACTGACCGCGTTGGCCGACAAGGCCGCCGTCGAGCACGCGCGCGGCCAGTGGCGGGCCCTGCTCGATGCGATGCGGGCTCACTGTCGCGGCACGAAGGGAGGTGCGTGATGAACGATGCACGCACCGACTTCCCCGGGCGAGTCGACGATCGAGGTGCCCGATGACCCGCGCCCGGCGGGTCGGTATCGCAGGGGGTGGAATCGGAGGGCTCGCACTGGCGGTGGGTCTGTCGCGCGCA
>JAHZJA010000454.1 GCA_022601155.1 Deltaproteobacteria bacterium
ACGCCGGCCTGTCACGCCGGAGGTCGCGGGTTCGAGCCCCGTCCGTCCCGCCAACCGAGCCCCGAAGAGATCTGAGAGAGATCTCGCCGGGGGTCGGGGGCCAGCTTGGGTTCAGCCCCTCCCAGTGGGCGACCAGCTGCAGTTTTGAAGCAAAGAGGTGCGGACGTCTCCGAGAGGAGACGCCACCGAAATGCAACCCAACGGAGCTCGACGCTCCCCCTGCCACACGCCATCCGGCTCTTGGTCCGCTGTTAAGACCGCCGGTTCAGGCCTTAACAGTTCGCCGGAAGAGCTCGCGGTTCCGACCGACGAGCCGCCCTCCGTCAGGGAGATCGCTTCGGCGTGGCTTCGTAAATGCGAAGACGACCACGCCGATGGCGAGCTGGCGCTGAACACGATCCGGCTCTACCGCCGATTGGTCACCCGACGCCTGATCCCGGCGCTGGGGAGCGTTCCGATCGCGGAGGTCTCGCTGGCGGACGTGCGGGCACTGCGACAGCAGTTCGCCCACACCCCGTCGGAGGCCAACCACCTCCTCCGGGTGACCCGGCGGGTCCTCCAAGCGGCCATCGATGCTGGTCTACGCCCCGAGGGCAGTACGTACGCCCACCGAGTGCGTCGGCTGTCGGAGCGTCGCGCCCAGAACCCCACAGCTCCCGAGGACGTCTGGCGACTGTTCCGTGCCTGCGCGGAGATCCGTGCCGGTCGCCTCGACCTGTGCCATCCGACGATGGCCGCGCTGTTCCAGGTCGTGGCGGTTACCGGGGCTCGCCCCTCTGAGATCCGCACGCTCCGATGGTCGGATCTCACCTGGCGCCGACGCTTCGTCGAGGCCGAGCTGGTCGAGCACAAGACCAGCCGCGACAGTGATGCCAAGACCATCGTGTTCAGCGAGCTCGGTCGTGGCGTGCTGCTGTCCCTGAACCCCGAGGCGCCCGACGACCCGGAGTGGGTCTTCCCATCTCACGCGAACCCCGGTCGCCCGTATCGAGAGATCAGCCGCGCGTGGCGACGGGTGGCGGACTACGTCGATCCCTCGAGCGGGGCCTGCCTTCGCGATTTCCGTTCGGGGCTGGCGACGACGGCGGCCGAAGCCAACATTCCGCTGGAGCGGATCCAGGAGATGTTGGGGCACCGGTCGATCGTCACGACCCGCCGGTACGTGACGATTCCGCCACGGCGTGTCGCGGCGGCGCAGCAAACGGTCAGTGACGCGGTATTCGGCGCCTCGAAGAAGGGAGGGCGTCATGGATGACGTCCAACCGGAGACCTTCGATCCTCTGGCGACGGTGTTGCTGCACCGTGAAGCGGGGCTGCGGTCGCGTGACGACGGGGCTTCGGCCGTGCTCGTCGACGAGGTGACCGTCTGGGTGTACGCGGACGGTTCGACCAACGCTTTCGTGACGCGGCGGCTGGTCCTGCGCAACGACGAGATCTTCCGGGAGCGGACGCTGGACGAGCCGCGGCCGACCCGGCTGACCGACGCAGAGGCAGCCTGTGTGCTGTTCGAGGCGGGGATGGAGCGGCCGTCGCCGACACCTCCTGAAGCGCCGCTCCGTTGGGCGCGGCTCGACGGACGGGAGGTGCAGCCGTGAACCTCCTCCGCTTCTTCGAGCAAACGATGCGATGGCGGGTACCGGTGCATACCCGCGCGTGGGCGCGCGACCATGTCGATCCTCGCCACGCCTTGGACCGGGCGCATCCGGTGCATCTGATGTGGCTGTCGTCGCAGTGCACGGACCCATCCACGGTGGTGCCGCGCATCGATGTCCGAGCGCAGTACGCCTGCACCCAGTACGACGGTGACGATGTCGGCGCGGCACGAGCCCTCCTCGAAGCAACCACGGCACTGCGATGGGCGCTGCTTGAGACGCGGTGGTGGGAGTCCCTAGACCAGGCTTGGTGTGCCCGGCAGACCCAGGGGCTCGGCGTCACCCAGTACTGCCTCTATGCTCTACCGCCCGTTCACGTGCGCGGCACTGCGGTGGGTGCATTCGCGGTCCGGGAGCTTCGGTGGGCCGACGCCCTCGATGTGCTGGCCGGCCCGGCCCTTCGCCATCGCGAGCGCACGCCGAAACAGCGCCACATCGACGGCCCTCGCTACGTCTACGCCGTCGACCATGTGCAATCGGGTCGCTCCCTCGGAAGCTTCGCGAGTGTCGGCGTGGCCTTCGAGTTCGCGGCCCGTCATGACGACTGGCTCGCCGACCGCCGGGACTCCATGCCCCCGTCCCGGGTGCTCGACCGCTATCGCGGCGAGCCACCCCATCCGGAGGCTCCTTCGTGGCCGGCCGAGCCACACTGGCGCCTCGCGCTGCTGAGACAGCGCGACCACGGAGAGGCGGTGCGCCATGCGGGGTAGGTGGCAACGTCTGCCCCGAGGCGGGGCCGTGCTCGTCTTCGAGGGGCGCCCGGTTCAGGTGACCGATCTGGGCTTGGCGACCCTCGACATCGGCCAGGGCGTGTTCGCGGGCGACGACCGCTTCGCCTATACGATCGAAGATGGCCTGCTCGCACAGGGCTGGGATGCGCTCCTCGGTCGTTGGGAGCCCGCGTCGGACGTGTTGCGGCGGGGGATTGCCCTGCACCTGGGCGATGACGCCATCGCAGACACGCCGTTGTGCGTCGCCGATGTCGTTGGCGTCGTGGTCGAGCCCAGGCTCGAGCCGGAAGGGGAGAGGTCGATCGCATGACCACGCTTCCCCAGCGAGAACTGTTCGACGTGGGTGGGCAGGCTGTCTACGAGCCTCCCGCGGCCCGTCGATGTCCGACCAGCGTCGCGGCTGCCGATCGCATTCGAGTTCCTGCCAAGACGTACCTGGGGCGGGTTCTCGAAGCACTCCGCGATGGTCCCAAGACCGACGACCAGCTGTGCGAGTACACGGGGCTGCGCGACAACTCCGTCCGGCCTCGACGGATCGACCTCGTGCGTCGGGGCCTGGTCGAAAACAGCGGAGCCGTTCGCCTCACGCGGAGCGGTCGTGAAGCCATCGTCTGGCGCCTGCGCCCAACAGAGGAGGAGACCGGGTGCAGGTCGAGCTGATCTGCGCCAACTGCTTCGACCCCACCCACGGACTTGTCGCCCACGGCCCCGTCGATCATGTGATCGCCGACCCGGCCTACAGCGAGAAGGTCCACCGCCGCCACCGGACCGCCCGCAAGGGCGCCGGTGGGCCCACGGCGAAACAGGCGTTGGGGTTCGAGCCGCTGACGGCCGAGGTGCGCCTTCAGGCTGCCGAGGCGATCGCCGCGGTCGTGCGGCGTTGGGTGATCGTGTTCTCCGACCTCGAGGGGGCCGGAGCCTGGTGCGAGGACTTTGCGAACGCCGGGCTCGAGCCCGTCCAGGTCGGTATCTGGGACAAGGTCGATGCGACCCCGCAGCTTCGGGGTGATCGTCCGGCGTGCCCGGCCGAGGCATTGGTCGTCGCCCATGCGACCCGCCGCGGTCGGCCGATGCGCAAGCGATGGAACGGTGGCGGCCGAGCGCTGCGCTACCGCGGCCCCAGCAAGGAGCGGGGCATCAAGCGAGTACACCCGACCCAGAAACCGCTGTGGTTGATGGAGACGTTGCTGCGCGACTTCACCGATCCCGGTGAGGTGACAGCCGACCCCTTTGCGGGGGTGGGCACGACTTTGGTTGCCGCCAAGCGCCTGTCTCGAGGCGCGCGCGGCTGGGAACAGACGGAAAACTGGGCGGCGCTCGGCCAGCAGCGGATCGCTGCCGCCTGCCCTCAGTTCGAGCTACCGGGCCTCGCCGTGGCCGGGCGCGCTCGGCAGCTGCCGTTGGAGGACACGTAGATGGACATCAAGGTTGGAGAGCGGATCGTAGATCTCGACCCGCGTCGGCATGGTCGACACGGCAAGGTCGTTCGGATCTTCCCCCACTCGGTGCGGATCCGGTGGAGCACGCGGGTGACGACGCGGATCAGCACGGCGCAGTTGTCCCGGAGTCGATACCTACGGCTGCCGATGCGGCTTCCTGTGCCGAGGAGGCCCGGGGACTGCGTGGTGGGCCGTGATGCGTTCGGACACCGGGTCTGGCGGTGCTGGGCCTGCAAGCGGCGGGGACGACTGCGACGGCCGTGGCGGGTGTTGTGGTGGCGTCCGACGCATCGCGGAGCGCAGGTGGGCACGGTGGTGTGCTCCGACGCCTGCCAAGCGGAGGTGACCGGAGGTGCTCATGCCCGTCGGTGAGCCATTGGTTGGGCCTGCATTGATGCGATACCGGCATGCGAAGGCGTCTCTCGAGCAGACACTCGCGCCACTGCCCGACAGCGCGGTGGTGGACCTGCTCGCGAACTTCGTGGTGCGGGTGGCCTTGCACGGTGCCGACCGAGCGGCGCTGCATCACGGTGTCCCACCGGCCGTAGCACGCGGCATCGCAGTCGGATTGTTCCACGCGGGTGCTGCTCCGTCACAGCAGGGGAAGGGGGGCCGCCATGGCTGAGATGCCGTTCCACCTGTACCGACTCCAAGCGAGTCGGATGGCGGTGCATGTGCTCACGTACCTGTGGCACTACGCGGGGCGCGACCACTTCGTCTGGCCGTCGCGCAAGACGATCGCTCGCGATCTCCAGCTCAACCAGCGGACGCTTCGTCGGTATCTGCTCGAGCTGCGAAAGGCGGGTGTCATCGAGCCTGGTCGCGAGGAACGTCGTGGCCGAGGGTACGAGGGCTGGTGGCTCCGCGAGCGGCCAGGGGTCTGCTGCGAGGGCGAGCGCGACCGACCGCTGCTGCCCAGCGAGAGCGAGGATGCTGGCGACGACCTCGCGGAGTCGCAGGATGGCGATGCGCGTGAGGAGACCGGACAAACGCAACCGGTCCAGGGCGAGGTGGCCGATCACCCACGACCGGCCAACGGTGGGGAGACCGGTCACTCACGACCGGTGGCGGTCGAAAGGACCGGACACAGACGACCGGTCGAGGCGGAGACCGGACATACACGACCGGTGGCGGTCGACAGGACCGGACACAGACGACCGGTCGAGGCGGAGACCGGACACACACGACCGGTGGCGGTCGAGAGGACCGGACACACACGACCGGCCGAGGCGGAGACCGGACACTCACGGCCGGTGCCGACCGAGAGGACCGGACACACACGACCGCTCAAGGGTGTGGCCCGGTCACTGACGACCGCCCGACCGGACA
>JAHZJA010000455.1 GCA_022601155.1 Deltaproteobacteria bacterium
CGAACGACACGACGGTCACCGACATCGCGAGACCATAGCGCAGCCCCACTCCGAGCGAGATCGCGGGCCGGCGCCAACGCGGAACCGTGGGCAACTCGAAACGCCCGCCCCCTCGCTGGGAGCCTACGACCGCCGCCACGAAGCGTCTCCAAGCCTACTGCGAGGGCTGCGTGGGGCACGGACTGTCGGGGGAAGACTGCTTCGACGAGTACGCGGCCGCCAAGCTGTGCTCGGTGTGCGACGCGGGCGACCCCGAGGGTTCGGGCCTCGTCTACCTGGTGGACAACCGCGATCCAGCGGCGTGTTCCCCGACCGCCTGTGTCGCTTCGCCGAGGGCATCAACCGGGCGGTCGAGGGCCAGGACCAGAGCGTACCAACCACGGTGTTCGTCTGCGAGGGACGTCCCTGCAGTCACCTTCGGCCGGCGACAAGATCCTCTTGGATACAGCGAATCCCGCCAAGGTCATCATCGAATCGGTCGCTGCGGGTGAGGCCGTGGTCACCGGAGCGGTCGGCTGGAACGAAGCGTTCGAGCCCGACGTCGCCCCCGACAAGGGTTGTCAGACGTTCGCCCAACGTCCGTTGATGCAGTACTGAAGCCGGGTTCCCCCGTTCAACCGACCGCCGATGCCTCGGCCCCGAGCCTGGTACTCGCGCACGTTGTGGCCAAGCCCGTTCCTCAAGCTCGTGTAGACGGGGCCGAGATTGTCCGCCCACGTCGCATAGTCACCGATGATGAAGACTCCGCCGAGCAAGCCTCCATCGACGATCTCGCGCACCCGTCGGATTCCAGTGTCGTCGAACAGATTCCCCTGTCCATCGATCAACACCAGGTGAATGCCGATGACCTTTCTCGCGATGGTCTTGGCAACGACTCCGATACAAGAATCCAGATACGTAAACTCGACCTGCTGGGCGCTCCCCCACCGTTGTTCCGGTATCGCCCTCACACTGGATGTCCAGTCGATTTGATATGCCATTGCGTCGGTCTCTCCTGTATTGTGCAGTATCGAAGGTGGGCGACCGCGGCCGTCTGCGGAGCGCAACCGGCTGCCCTGGCTAGGGCTACTTCTCGTTCACGGTGGGCTCACCGCCGGATCCTCGCTCGATGCCTTCGCGTTCGTCGACCGACCCAGGCTCGGGGCGCACACACGCGTGCGCCCTGCGACGGCTCGCCACCCCCATGTGCGCTGCCCACCGTCTGGGCCGGTGGTCACGTTGTCGGGTACGACTCCACGGACCCCGGAGCCTCTTGGTGCGATGGCGCGGCTTCATGGGACGTTCGATGCTGCGATAGTCCGGCGACGGGCGGAATCGATTGCGTCGCCGCCCAATTACCCCGTAGGCCCCAAAATTCCGACATTGGGTGGCGCCACGACTCGCTCTCCGTCAGGTCCCCGTGCAGTGCGTCGCAACGGTCCGGCCCTGGTGGCAGCCACGGCGGACGCCGAACATCCGATGCTCAGCCGATGCGACGCCGGTCGCACACCTCGTGTTCGATCGCGGCCCGGGCCCCCACAGCCCAACGCGTCTCAGTCGATCGCGGCCAGGGCTCGGACCAGACGATCCACGTCCAGCTCCTCCCCCGTGCCTTGCCAGCGAAAGTACCACGCGGCGTCCCCCGGATCGCTCGAGCGAACGTCCCCCACGAGGTCCCGTCCGCTGCGATAGACGAACAGATGCGGTGAGCTGCTCTTGAAGAGCGTGTGGAGGAGCAGCTCGATCGGATCGGTCGCCTCGGTGACATCGATGACCACCCGCAAGAACCGGGGTAGGTGGTCCACGACCTGGGAGTGCTGGAGGAGTGAATCGACCTGCGAGGACTCGGGCTCGCCCTCGATCCGGACGTAGACGAGCACCGGTCGATCCGAATTGTCGGGCAGCTCGACGAGTGCTTCGAGCGACCGGCGGTCGACGACCTCTTCCCAGTCTTGGAACATCTTCGGCAGCCGCGGTCGCGGCATCTGGGCCAGCAGCGCAGTCGCCCCCGCTGCGACCATGTTGTCGCGCACCGCGTCCCCGAAGTAGGTGTTGGGGAACCCGTCGTCCATGTCGAGCGCATCGAGCCGACGCTTGACGCTCTCGACCGCCAACGAAGCGTCGACGCGGGCCGTCACCGCAGCGATTTCGGCGTCGGAGAGCGGGTGCTGCTCCACGAACGTCCGAAGCTCACCCGAGTCGATCCCCAGCTCGTCGATCACCTCGATGACGCGCGCCTTGGCTTGTGGAGACTCGGGATCGAACACGAGCAGGGCGAGCACCTCCGAACGGCGATCGGGAAACTCGACCTCCGCCCACGCGAGCAGCTCTTGCTCCATCCGGTCCCCCAACGCCACCACGAACCGGTGCACGGTGCGATCGTCCACACGCTCTCGCGCCGAGGCGTTCGGCTCGTTGGTGCTCGGAACGGGACGCGAACCGACCATGGTGGGATCGGCCCGACGACACCCCGCAACCAACACCACCGCGAGCGAAGCGCTCGTGCACCACCCCGCGAGTCTGTGCCGCATCGCGGTCGAGTCTATCCTCGAACATCACGCGCGACGAGCGGGCCCACATCTCGATGCTGCGCGCGGAGTCGCTGCGAGCACAGGTGCGGGAAATCCTCGGAATGCCGCCTGCCAGTCCTCCTTGGCGTGAGTGCTACGCCGTGTCCTCCACCGCCGCTGCGAAGACTCGACAGACGACGGTGTGGTGCCGCCTCGAACGCACTACCGCGATGCCAGGGTGATGTCGGCGACCGCTCCCAGAACGACGAGCGTGACGTCGGATGCGTAGACCAGGTCGACGTTCGCGAGGGTGTCGCATTCCATGTGGTAGCACTGGGTCAGATCG
>JAHZJA010000456.1 GCA_022601155.1 Deltaproteobacteria bacterium
AGCTGGCGCGCTTGCTCGATCCGCCGCAGCGCCCGCTCGCGCAGCTCGAGAGCCTGCTCGACGTCGGCCTGCAGCTGGCTCTCGACAATGCGGCGGTACTGGCCGGCAAGGGCACCGTCGGCATCGCCAGGGAGGCGCGCCAGCGCTTCGAGTGCGGCTTCGAGACCCTCGGAGTCGTCCTGGCGGATCGCTCGTCCCGCGCGGTCGACGGTGAGCTCGTAGTAGCGGGTCTCGAAGTCGGCGGCGCTCGTAAACCACTGGTCTTCACACTCGGCCTCCGACACGGTGAGGGCCGGGAAGCGGGGGTCGCCCAGAGGTTGCTCGCCGAACGGGAGCCACTGGCCACGGTGGGGAACGAGGTGCGCCTCCTCGCAGTTGAACCCTCGGCGCCCGCCGTTGGCCACGGAGGCGGCGACCCGCGCAACGATGATCGCGCCTGCCACCAGCACCAGCCCGCGGTAGCGGCGCTCTGGGGGGCCGCCCGCCGACCGCGAGGGATCGTAGCGCGGAGGATCGTCGTCCGTAGTCACCGCCCAACGACGATAGCAGACGGCCCGGGGTATTTTCCGTGCGCTCGTTGTGGGACGCATCCTTCCCCTACTGTTCGCCCTGTATTTTTGCCAGGGCCTGCCCGGCGGCTTCCTGTCGAAGGCGCTGCCGGCCATCCTGCGCGCCGAGGGGCTGAGCCTCACGGAGGTGGGCTTCGTGGGCGCGCTGTCGCTGCCCTGGATGCTCAAGGTGTTGTGGGCTCCGCTGGTCGACCGCTACGGCCATGCGGGCTTCGGGTGGCGCAAGACCTGGCTGGTGCCGGCGCAGCTGGGGATGTTGGTCGTGACCGCGAGCTTCATCGTGGTGGGCCCGTCCGACGGTCTGTGGCTGGTGGGGCTGTTGTTCTTGGTGCTCAACGTGCTGGCGGCGACCCAGGACATCGCGGTCGATGGCTTGGCCGTCGACCTCCTGGCCGATCGAGATCTGGCGCCGGGCAACGCCGCGCAGGTCTCCGGCTTCAAGCTCGGCAACATCGTGGGAGGCGGGGTGTTGCTGGCGGTGATCGGATGGCTGGGGTGGTCGGGCGCCTTCGCGGTCATGACCGGCCTCATCGCGCTGGTGTGGATCGCCGTGCTGACCTTTCGCGAGCCTCCGCGGTCACGACCTACGGTGAGCCTCTCGGGGGTGCTGCGCTCGCTGCTGTCCGCCTTCCGCCGCCAAGGCGCGTGGTTCTGGCTGTTTTTGGTGTTCGCCAAGTTCGGAGAGACGTTCGGCGGCGCCATGGTGACCCCGATGTTGGTCGACCAGAACTTCTCGCTGCCGTTGCTCGGAGTGATCGACGGTACGGTGGGAGGGCTGGCGACGGTGGCTGGAGCGGCGGCGGGCGGAGCCGTGGCGTGGCGTCACGGCTGGGCGACGCTGCTGGCGGCTGCGGCCACGCTCCAGGGGCTGGCCCTGGTGGCACTGGGGATCTACTCGCAGACCACGGTGACGCCGCTGGGTTACGCGGTGGTGGGCGGCCTGGAGAACGCGGCCGGGGGCGCGGTGGCGGTGGGGGTGTTCCACCTGGCCATGTCGTGGCGCAACGACGAGGCGGGGGCGGCCCAATTCACCGCGGCGCAGGTCGTGTACATCAGCGGCTCGATGCTGGCCTACCCACTCGCGGGGGTGGCCGCCGAGCACTGGGGCTACCTGCCCGTGATGGTCGCAGGCGGCTTGATGGCCATTGCACTCGGGGTGCTCGCCAACGGCCCGGCGCGACGGCTCGCACAGCCGGCCGCTTGATCGGGGCGCCCAACGACCGCGAGCCCCGACGTGGTGGGTGACCACGGCCGGGGCTCGAAGACCGGTGACGGCGAGGCCGCCACGAAGGGACTATCCCTCGAGAATGAACGTCACCTTGAGGGCGACGCGGTACTCGCTGATCGAGCCGTCGCTGATCGTGACCTTCTGGTCTTGCACCCAAGCGCCGGTAACCCCCTTGAGAGTCTTGGTCGCACGGGCGATGCCCTGGTTGATCGCGTCGTCGAAGCTGGTGGAGGAGGAGGAGATGATCTCGGTGACCTTGGCTACGGGCATGAGGCCGACAGGCTCGCTTCGAGACGCAGGTCAGTCAATGTCCGCGAGGAGGATCCGTTATGGGTGGACGCACACGATCGACCGCAGTGGACCATTTCGTGGCCGATTGGTTCGGGCTCGCCGTGGCGGGGCTGGCCGGCCGAGGAATTACGCCCCGTGTTGGGCCACTGCGGGTGCGTCAGCCACAGCGGGTGTGAGGGCTCGGGTCGCTCGCGACTTCATGCACGAAGTCGCCGACCTTCGCACCGATGGCGTCACGCTCGGCCCCGATGGTGAGCACGAGACCCATGTGCCCGAGCTGCGGAACCAGGGAGGCGCGCACCGGAGCACTCGCGACCACGGCGGCTCGCGTGAGGTCGTCGTGCTCTGCGCGGATGGCCACGGGATCGCGCTCGGCGACCATCGCCAGCCACGGGGGTGTCGTCGGGCCCAGAGCCTCGCGCACGTTCCACTGCCGAGCGTCGTCCGAGGGGTAGAGCCTGGCCAGTCGCTCGCCGCTGGGGCCCATGCGCTGCGCCATCGTGGAGGGGCAGCCGAATCCTCCCAGGGTGACGATGCCCGCGGGCGACTCTCCACCCCTGGTTCCCAACCACGCCACCAGGTGACCGCCCGCCGAGTGGCCGACGAGCACGAGCGCGTCGAGGCAGCCTACGTCGGACCCCCAGGCTCGCAGCCACGCTGCGGCCCGGCGGACATCGTCGACGGCGAGGGTGGCCGGCGACTGCCGATATCCGAGGAGCGCCGTGACGATCCCGCGCCGGGCTAGCGCCAGCCCAACGTTGGTGTACAGCCCCGACCATGGCCGCCACAGGCGTCGGCTCTGCTTGCGCCATGCACCCCCGTGGACGAACAGCACCAACGGTGCTCCCTTGGCATCGAGCGGGGACACCAGATCGAGGCACTGCAGTGGGTCACCGTCCGGTCCCGCGTAGGGAAGATCGGATTCGAAGCGGACCTCACCCGGCCGGGGACGAAAATTGGTGCGGGCCGGCCACAGCGACGCGATCAAGGACACGCATCCATGGTGTCGTCGGGGCTGAGCGGGGTTTCCGCGGGGGACCGAGTAACGAGCGGCGCGGCGTCGTGGCCGTGCCGGTGCGGCCACGTCAAAGGGGCCCGAGCGCGCGATACTGGCTGGGCGTCATACCCATGTGTCGGGCAAACGCTCGGCTGAAGCTGGGGTGGTCGGCGAAGCCCACCGCAGCCGCGATGTCGACGATGGGGTCCGGTTGCTTGCGGAGCAGCCGCGCCGCATGGCAAAGCCGCAGCGTTCGGAGATAGGCGCCCGGGGTCATGCCCACCGACCGCTGGAACTGCCGCACGAAGTGGTACTTGGACAGTTCGGCCTCGTGGGCGAGGCGATCGAGCGAGGCATCGCTGGGGGCAGCGTTGGGCGCCAGGTCGCGCAGATAGTCCAGCACTCGGGCGATCTTGCGGTGACCCACGCGGGCGGTGGAGCGCACCCGCGGGGTGCGAAGGTTCGAGAAGCCCTCGAGGGCCCACACCAACACCTGCTGCAGCGCGGTATCGACGTCCATCGTGGTCGGGGCATCGAGCGAAGGCTGGTCGCTGGTGACCGCTTCGACGGTGCCGTCGCGGCGCTGCACCAGCTCGAGCAGGTGGGCCATGGCGAGGACCAGATCGCGCTGACCACAAGCGCGAAGGCTGGTGAACTCCGGCATCTGGTTCGGCGCACCGAGCTCCTCTGTCAGGCGTTCGACTACGTCACGGTCGACGTACAGTCTGACGTACTCGATCTCATCGCCGCGAGCGTTGCCGGTATGAACCTGCTGCGGGTTGATGAGCACCACGTCGCCCTCGCGAAAGCGATGCAGCTTTCCGCCGACGTGGCACTGCTCGTCACCACGCAGCTGGCCACAGATGAGATATTCATCGTGGAAGTGCGGGGGCAGGGCGGTGCGTCCGCCGGGGCCCTTGGCGTGATACAGCGAAAATCCCGGGCCTCCGTAATATCCGTTTTCTACACGACGACGGCCCATGACATCACGGACAGTAGCAAGTCGTCGTCGACTCGGGGGAGACGACTTGGGGCTACGCCGACGGTTTGCTCATGAGCAAACTCCCTGTTTGGTCCGCGCGGACAGGTCCGCAATGGTTCAGGCTATGATCGCAACGTGAGCGTGCCCGGGGCGAACAACTCAGACCAATCGCCTTCACTGGAGCCGCTGTGCCTGACATCGCCCGATCCTCGTCGTCGAGGGGAGGTCCACGGTGAGCATTGGCGAGAGGCGATCGCCCAGCGGGCGGCGCTTC
Source organism: Deltaproteobacteria bacterium (assembly GCA_022601155.1). Taxonomy (GTDB): domain Bacteria; phylum Myxococcota_A; class Polyangia; order Nannocystales; family Nannocystaceae; genus Paraliomyxa. The sequence continues at coordinate 4,342 of JAHZJA010000456.1, forward strand.
GGCTCGAGCTGGAACTCCGCTCGCGCGATCTGGCCGCGTCCGACTCACTCCTGGCGGACTACGAGCGTCACTGGCCCCAGCTGGAGCAGCACGTGCCCGCAATGGCCCAAGAACTGCGTGGGATCGCGCAGGGTGCCGATCTGTCCCCGAGCCGGGTCCTGATGCTCAATACCGATCCCCAGCCGCCGTCGGCGGGGACGGTCCACGGTCGCGTGGCCGAAGATGGCGCCGCATGTGTCGGATCGACCGCGGTCTACTTCAACGGTGTAGGTGGTCCGCTGCTGGGGCTGACGGTGGACCGCCCGGCCTACGCCGAGGCGTTCGTCCGGATGCTGCGGATCGCCCCCACCGACACCGAGCACGAGACCCTGTGTCTGACGCTGGTCGGCAGCCTCGGGATCGCCGGGATCGCGAGCACGGGCGTGGCCGTCACGCTCAATGGCCTGCGAAGCACGGAGACTTCGGTGGGGGTGCTGGCATCCGCCCGCGTACGCGCGATGCTGGCACAGCCCGACGCCGCCACGGCTCATGCGTTGCTGCGTGCAATGCCGCGATGCGGGGGACACCACACCATGATCGCCGATGGCCACGACTACTATGGGGTCGAGACCAATGCCGCACTTGCCGTCCTCACTCAGCTGGGACCTCGGGCGGCGCACCTGCACACCAACCACTACTTCGATCCCATCTTGCGTCGAAGCGAGACCCGGCAGCCCGGCAGCACGAGTCACCACCGGCTCAACCTCGCCACCACCATCTACGCGCAGCAGCGTCCCCGAGATGTCGAGGGCATGTGGTCATTGCTGCACAGTCGCGACGGCTCGGCGGGGAGCCTGTGTGTCGAGCCCGATGCGAAGGCTGGGCCCCATGCGATGGCAACCTGTGCGGTGATGGTGATGGGTCTGCACGACGGTCGAGTACGCGTGGTCCGCGGAGCCGCGCACCGGTCCCCACCGCGCGAGCTGTCGATACGGCGCTGGGTCGGACAGCCTCCACGCGAGTAGAGCCCGGGCACAGGGCATCGAAGGGGTGGGGCGTTGGTCTCGGCGTCGGTGGCTGTGGTCGCTCCTTGGTCGCTCACGCCCCGTGGACTCCATCGTCGCGCCTCACGACGCCCGCTGCCCAGGGCGCTGCAACCCTTCGACCACTCGGTGTCGAGGGACTCGGCGCCAGGGCTTACACTGCTCGCCGTGTCCGAGGATGCACCTTCGTCCGACCGTTGGGGAGAACGCTTGCCACGCAAGCTGGGCTTCGCCAGTGCGGCCGCGGTGCTCATTGGCTCGACGATCGGCAGCGGCATCTTCCGTACTCCCGCGGTGGTGGCCGAGCGCTTGGATGTGGTGTGGCTGTTCCTCGCTGCGTGGGTCGTGGGTGGCCTGGTCGCGGTCGCGGGCGCACTGACCTACGCCGAGCTGTCGGCGATGATGCCCCGCACGGGCGGCCTGTACGTGTACCTGCGCCGCGCGTTCGGCAAGCCCGTGGCGTTCTTGTTCGGATGGACGCAGCTGCTGGTGCTCCGGCCGGCCTCGTACGGCGCCATCGCGATCACATGCAGCGACTACCTGTGGCGCGTGGTCGGGATCGACGGCACCGTGCCCGTCGCGGGGCCCGTCACGCGTGCCCAGATCCTCGCCGGCGTGTTGGTGGCGGTGGTGGGGGTCATCAACTACCGCGGCATCGAGCGTGGAGCGTGGGTGCAAAACGTCAGCACAGTGCTCAAGATCGGAGCCTTGCTCGCACTGGTCGTGCTCGGCCTCGCGTCGCTGGGGTCCCCCGCTGCTGCCGTCGCCAGCCCCCGTGACGTCGCTTCGCTGTCGATGGTCTCCGCGTTTGGCCTGGCCATGGTTCCGGTGCTGTGGTCCTACGACGGTTGGTCCGACGTGGGCTACGTCAGTGGCGAGGTCAAGGATCCCCAGCGGGTCTTGCCGCGTGCATTCTTCGTGGGCGCCTCGGTGGTCGCGGTGCTGTACTTGGCGGTCACGGTGGCCTACTTGCTGGTCGTCCCGCTGTCGGACATGCCCGGATCCAAGCTCATTGCCGCCGATGTGGCGTCGGCGGTGATCGGCCCGGTGGGGGTGGTGCTGGTCTCCGGTGCGGTTGCACTGTCGACGTTCGGCACCCTCAACGGCTCGATGATGACCGGGCCCCGCATCTTCTATGCGATGGCAGAGGACGGCCTGTTCTTCCGCCGCCTTGCACGGGTGCAGCCACAGTACGGCACCCCGGGTGGCGCGATCATCTTGTCCGTGGTGCTGGGGGTCGTGTTCGTTTCCGTTCGCAGCTTTGCCGAGCTCGCCGACCAGTTCGTCATCGGGATCTGGCCTTTTTATGCTCTAGGTGTTGCAGCGGTCTTCGTGCTCCGGCGCCGCGAGCCCGATGCCGAGCGACCCTACCGAACGTGGGGCTATCCACTGGTGCCGGGCTTGTTCCTGGCCGCCGCGGTGTTCTTGCTCGGCAACTACGTGGTCCGCGAGCCCAAGACGGTGCTCATCAACATGGCCGTGTTGTTGGCGGGACTGCCCGTGTACTGGATATGGAAGTCGAGGGGGGCCGCCGAGCGTTCGGACGGGGAACTCCGCTGATGTGCAGTTGTCCTGCCCCCCGACGATGAGCCTACGCGATCGCTGTGCCGTGTGTTCGTGGGCCTGGTTGGCCTTGCTGTGCCTATGGACGGGCCTGGGGGCGAGCGTGGCGTGTCACCCCGCCGAGCTCACCCCGCAAGCGCTCGACGTGCCGCCAGTTCCCCAGGCTCCGGTCGTCGCTCGACTCGATCCCGCGGGCGTGCCTCCCTGGAGCCAAGGGCCGCCGCTGGCCGAGCCGTTGGCCCCCGCAGTGGTCGATACCGGGCCACACGGCGAGGCTCCGTACTATCCGCAGATCTTCGTGCGCTTCAACCAGGGCATGACGGCGCCCGATGAAGACGCGCCCGCGCTCATCCGCCTCGAGCCCTCGGTACCGGGCACGGTTCGCTGGCCCGACAGCTACCAGGCGGTCTTCTCGCCCACGCACGCGCTCCACCCAGGCCAGCGCTACACCGTCGTTGCCGAGGGGACGATCGAGACTCTCGATGGCCGGCCGCTGCACGTGTCTCGGCGCTGGACGATCGACGGCGAACGGACGACGGTCACAATTGAGGGGCTGGGCGACGATGGCTACCGACTGTACGCGGCCGACGGTGAGGCTCCCATCACGCACTGGAAGACCCGGTTGTTGGTGGAGGTCGATCGCAAGGCGTCCCTGGCCGCGCTGCGCGGCAGTCTCGTCGTGAGCGGTCGGCCGGTGGCCGAGCCAGAGGCCACCGCGAAGCCGCTGCCGTTTCGGGTTCGGCGACCCACGCGGGCAGAGGCCAAGCGGCTCAATCCGTGGCGGGATACCCCGCGGCACTCGTTCATCGTCGAGCCGCCCGATCACTGGCCAGCCGATCATCGGGTTGGGGTGCGGGTCGAGTCCGATTTTCATGCCGAGGACGACGCACTCGGCCTCGCGCAATCCATCGTCGCCTACGTGCAGACCGAGCCCGGGGTGGGGGTCGAGCTCCGCTGCGACATCGAGTACGACGACGGCTGTGACCCCGGCCCTGTCGGCCTGACGTTCGAAAACCCGATCACCAACAGACAGCTGGCCCACGTTCGGGTCTCCCCCCGGCCGGCCACGCTCGAGATCGAGGGCAAGGACGTCTACGGCGATGGCATCACCGAGGTGTCGATCGATGGGCGGTTCGAGCCCGGCCAGCGCTACACCATCTCCGTTGGCCCGAAGCTGCGCGATGTGTACGGCCAGCCGCTGCGTGAGGCCTTCTCGCAGTCGGTCGACTTCGTCACGCCTCCACCGTCGCTGCGTCTATCGGGGAGCCGGGGGTTCTTGCCCGCCGATCAGCCCACGACGGTCGGTCTCGAGAGTCGTTCGGTCGTACGGGCTCGGCTGCGGGTCGCCGTGCTCGAAGACGACGCTACGGTGGCGCGGGCGGGGTTTCCCGTCGACGACGGCATGTTCCCGTCGACGGGCGCAGCCGTTGTCGAGCGCGAGCTGAGCCTGCACCCCAGCGGTACCTTCGAGTGGTCCTCGGTCGTGCTCGATCTGGCCACCTTCACCAAGGGAGAGCGACGGGCGG
>JAHZJA010000457.1 GCA_022601155.1 Deltaproteobacteria bacterium
GACGCAAGCGGCAGCGGCGGGTGGGGTCTCGACCTGGCAGGCGGCGAGATCGGCGTCGCGCGTCGCGGCCATGGTGGCCACCGCGGGAGCGTTGTCGCCCTCGGTATCGAGATAGAACTGTCTCGCAGCATCCAGCATGCCCACGCAGGCCGCCTTGGGTGAGGGCAGCGGATCGGGAAGCCGCGGCTCCACGCGCATGCGCAACCGCTGCGCGTCGGCGTCGTAGTCGGGCATCGCGTCGATCCCTCGGACCTGGTTGCCGACGTGACCGATCCCGTCCGAAAACGGGCTGATCACACGCGTGCCCTGGCCTTGTCTGGGGGGCTGGGTGCCGCTGGTAGCGCCTTCACTGCGCCCCGGGCAGCCGCAGCCCAGGGCACCCATGAGTACCACCACGACGACCGTCCTACCGCGGACCGAAATACCGCGGGGAGGCGGTTGGGTCGGCGATATGACGCGGTTCGCGGGTTCGCGCCCTCGCGACATCGACGATACGATAGCCCATCATGCCCACGCGGCGCAGTTTTGGTCTTTTTTTCCCTTCCTCCCTTTTCTTGGCGCTGGTGACCCTGGTGCCTCAGCCAGCCCTGGCCGTTCCGACCGAGCCCAACGAGCTCGCCAATCCGCTGTTCCAGGCGGTCGATTGTCAGAATTGCCACACGTTCAACAACGCGATGGGGCAGGACGATCAGCCCCTGTACGCTCCGTTCTACGGGTGGCAAGGCTCGCTGATGGCCAACGCGGCCCGCGACCCCGTGTTCTGGGCTGGGGTGGCCCTGGCCGATCAAGACGAGCCGGGTGAGACCATCGACTGCGTGCGCTGCCACTCGCCGCGTGCGTTCCTCGAGGGGCGCGGCAACGCCATCTCCATCGACGAGCTCCAGCCCCAAGACCTCGAAGGCGTCAGCTGCGAGCTGTGCCACCGCATGACCGACCAGGGGGAGATCGGCAACGCTCGCTACGCCGTCGACGATGTGCCTGGCGTGGGCGGGCTGGTGCCGCGGCATGGCCCCTGGGAGTACGCGATGGGAGAGCCGGGGCCGCCGCACGACTGGGTGTTCGACCCGTTCACCGGGAGTTCGCAGCTGTGCGGGACGTGCCACGACGTGACCACCTCGCGCGAACGGCTGGCCGACGACGGCACCCCGCTGGGCTTCAACTTCAACGAGCAGCGCACCTACTCGGAGTGGGCCAACAGCTCATTTGCGCAGCCGGGCATGGGCTTCCAGTCGTGTCAGGACTGCCACATGCCCGCGGTCGCCGATGTGCCGGGCTGCAACCAGCTGGTCGACATGTCCTCGCATGCCACGGGCGGACGTCGGCACGATCTGGTGGGCGCCAACCGCTTCATGGTGGAGCTGTTGCAGGCCGAGTACGGCAACCAAGGCACTGGCGACATCCCCGATTTCTTCTTCAACCAAACCCTCGATCGCATGGACGAGTTCATCGCGACGGCGGCCACCCTCGAGGTGGAGGGGCCCGCGGAGGTTCACCTGGGCGAGGGGCTCGAGGGGCTCGCGGCGACGGTGACCAACAACACCGGGCACAAGCTCCCCAGCGGGTACTCGGAGGGGCGGATCATGTGGCTCGAGGTCATCGCCACCTACGGCGACCAGACCGTGTGGACCTCTGGGCAGTGGATGGAGGGCGTGGGCCCGCAAGACGACGATCAGCTGCGGTCGTACCAGGGGGTTGCCGACGAGCTCGCCACCGGGATCTCGCAGCACCTGCTGCTCAACGACCACTGGGTCGAGGACACCCGGATCCCACCGCTGGGGCTGGTCGAGGACATCCAGACCGATCCTGTGGGGAGCCGCTACACGCTGGGCAACGACGGGACGTGGCCGAACTTCGACGTGGCCGAGTATGCGTTCGAGGGGCTGTCCGACGTGGTCGACGTGACGCCCGACGACGCGACCGACGACATGCTCCAGATCGACGTCCGGCTGCTGTACCTCATCAACACGCCCGATTACATCCAGCTGCTCGCCGACGACAATCGCACCAATGAGGCGGGTAGCGAGGTCGCGATGCTGTTCGAGACGATGGGCGGGGCGCCGCCGATCGTCCTCGCCGAGGACAGCGTGACCGTGCCCATCGTGGGCTTTGGTGAGCCGCCGAGCAGCTCGACGGGGGCCGACTCCACTGCGGGTAACCTGACCGGCGGCAATGACACCGCCGTGGCGACCGATAGTGCCGGGACGATGGGCTCGACTGCGACCGACGCCGGACCCGGGCAAGACGACGACGACGGCGGCGGGTGTGCATGCTCGTCCCGCGACGACTCGCAGCGCGGCGCGTGGTGGCTGCTGGTGCCGATGGGGCTGGTCGCACGACGGCGACGCCTTCGCGCTCGGGCCTAACTGCTGCGCGTGGCGAACAGCGGCGACACCCGCTGTTCGCCCCCAGCTCCCCGCTCGCGGTGCGTGCTCACTCGATGCCCGGGGCGGGTCCGAGGGGGCCATCGCAGTCGTAGTCGGCGTGGCACTCCTGTGTCTGGAGGCCGAAGACCACCACGCACGCCTCGCCGAAGGCTTGAAGATAGGCGTGGGATGAGGCAGCACGTTCCCAGGCATTGAAACCGCCGAAATCCCGGGCGCGGCGCCCAACCAACAGCCCCGTCAGGAAGGCCCCAGGAAGGAACC
>JAHZJA010000458.1 GCA_022601155.1 Deltaproteobacteria bacterium
CTCGTAGATCTCGGTGATCTTGGCGTCGCGGAAGTGGCGCTCCACCGGGTATTCGCTGACGTAGCCATTGCCTCCATGGACCTGGATGGCGTTCTTCGCGACCTTGTTGGCGACCTCGGAAGCCATCAGCTTGCACATCGCCGACTCCCGCGTGTGGCGACGACCGGCCATCTTCGCGGCCGCGGCCCGCCACGTCAGCATGCGCGCCGCGTCGATCTCCACGTCCATGTCGGCGAGCATGAACGCCACCGCTTGGTGATCGATGACCCGCTTGCCGAAGGTCTTGCGCTCGCAGGCATAGCTGGCGGCCGCCTCGAATGCCGCTCGGGCGATGCCCAGAGCTTGAGCCGCGATACCAATGCGTCCGCAGTCGAGGGTGGACATCGCCACCTTGAAGCCGTGGCCCTCCTCGCCCAGGCGCTGACTGACCGGAACCCGGTGGTCATCGAAGAAGATCTGGCTGCTGTGGCTGGCGCGGATGCCCAGCTTGTCGTCCTTCTGACCGCGCCGAACCCCCTTGGCGTTCATGTCGATGATGAACGCGGTGATGCCCCGATGCCCCGCCGGCTTGTCGGTCATCGTAAACAGGATCCCCGTGTCCGCCTGGGGTCCGTTGGTAATCCAGTTCTTGGTGCCGTTGATGACGTAGTCGTCACCGTCACGCGTCGCCAGCGTGGTCTGAGCCGCAGCATCCGACCCGGCCTCGGGCTCCGAGAGCATGAAGCACCCCAACCGCTCGCCCGCGGCCAGCGGTGTCAGCCACTGTTGCTTTTGCTCCTCGGTGGCGAACTTCACCAGCGGGTCGCACACGAGCGAGTTGTTGACGCTCATGATGACGCCCGTCGAGGCGCACGCGGCCGAGATTTCCTCCATCGCCAGCACGTAGGCGATGGTGTCGAGCCCACTGCCGCCGTAGTCGACCGGGACCTCGATCCCCATCAGCCCCAGCTCGGCCATCCGAGCGACGAGCTCGGCCGGGAACCGTGCGTCGCGATCGATAGCCGCGGCCACGGGCTTGATCTCCCGCTCGGCGAACTCCTTGACCATGCGAAGGAGCTGCTCTTGTTCATCGGTCAGCGATAGATCCATGGTGTTCCCTGGCTCGGAAGCGGGCGACAGTCTGCGAGGCGCTCAGGCCCCTTTGAAACTCGGCGGGCGCTTGGCGATGAAGGCAGCCATGCCTTCACGCTGATCGGCGGTGGCGAACAGGCTGGCAAAGGCCTCCTGCTCCAGCACGTTGGCTTCATCCAGCGGCAGCTGGGCACCCCGGTGCAAGACCTCCTTGACCTTCGCCACCGCCACGGGGCCCTGCGCTGCGATGCGCGACAGGGTCGACATCGCCTCGGGGATCAGGGCGTCCGGCTCGAGTACGCGGTTGGCAAGGCCGATGCGCTGGGCTTCGTCGGCGCGGATCATGTCACCGGTCATGCACAGCTCGAGCGCACGGGCCAGGCCGATGCGTCGCAGCAACCGTTGGGTCCCGCCGAAGCCGGGAATCACCGCCAGCTTGACCTCGGGCTGCCCAAACTTGGCCTTCTCGCTCGCGTAGATGAAGTCGCAGGCCAAGGCGAGCTCACAGCCGCCGCCCAGGGCGAACCCGTTGACGGCGGCCAGGGTCGGCACCGGCAGCGCGGCCAGCATCTCGCCCAGGGCGTGGCCCTGTCCGGAGAACGCCAGCGCCTGGGCGGGCGTCATCTCCTGCATGGCCGCGATGTCGGCCCCGGCCACGAACGCCTTGCCCGCCCCCGTGAGCAACAGGCCCCCCACCCCGTCGTTCGGGGTCGACTCGACCACCCGCAGCAGCTCTTCGATCACGCCGACCGAGATCGCATTGAGCACCTGCGGCCGGTTGATCGTGACGACCCTGATCTTGGCGTCGCCCTCGGTCGCCGGACGATCCTCGACGGTCAGTGTTTCCCAGCCCACTTACTTGCTCCCGTAGTCGTAGAAACCGCGCCCGGTCTTGCGCCCCAGCCAGCCCGCTGCGACATGCATGCGCAGATTGTTGGCGGGACGGTACTTGTCCTCGCCCAGCTCGCGGTGCAGCACCTCGGCGATGGCCAGGCACGTGTCCAGGCCGATGAGGTCGGCCAGCTCCAGCGGGCCCATGGGGTGGTTGAGGCCCAGCTTGGCGCCAGTATCGATGTCCTCGGCCGTGCCCAGGCCCTCCTGGAGGGCGAAGCAGGCCTCGTTGATGAGCGGGATCAGGATGCGATTGACGATGAAGCCAGCGCAGTCCTTGCTGGTGATCACCGTCTTGCCCATGTCCCTGGCGAGCGCCACCGTGGTCTCGTAGGTGGCGTCGTCGGTGGGCAGCCCGCGGATGATCTCCACCAGCTTCATGATGGGCACGGGGTTCATGAAGTGCATGCCCACCACCTGCGCCGGGCGCTTGGTCGCGGCCGCCAGCAGCGTGATGCTGATCGACGAGGTGTTGGAGGCCACGATGACCCCCTCGCGGCACGCCTCGTCGATGTTGCACATCAACGTCTTCTTGAGGTCGATGTTCTCGGTCGCAGCCTCGATGGCGAAGTCCGCCGCACAGAAGGCTCCGACGCCGTCCACGGGCTGGATGTGGGCCAGCGTGGCATCCCGAACCTCGGCCGTGACCTTGCCCTTTTCGACCAGGCGTCCCAGCCCCTTGGCGATGCGGTCCTTGCCCTTTTGTGCGTGCTCGAGGCTGAGATCGGCCAGCAGTACCGTGCGGCCACCGGCCGCGGCCACCTGCGTGATCCCGCGGCCCATCTGGCCTGCACCCAGCACACCTACGGTGCGAATCGACTCGATGCTCATCGCTAGCGCTCCACCATCAGGGCCACGGCCTCGCCGCCGCCCAGGCACAGCGAGGCCACGCCCCGCTTCTTGTCCAACTGCTTCATCGCAAACAGCAACGTCACCAGCACCCGCGTGCCCGAGCACCCGATGGGATGCCCCAGCGCCACCGCGCCGCCGCGCACGTTGAGACGCTCCTCGGGAATGCCCACCTCGTCTCCGTTGGCCAGCGCCACGGCCGAGAACGCCTCGTTGACCTCCCACAGGTCCACGTCGGACACCTGGTGGCCGGTCTTGTCGAGCAGGGCCTTCATCGCCTTGGCGGGCGCGGTCGTGAACCACTCGGGAGCCTGCGCCGCGCCGGTGTAGCCAGTGATCGTGGCCAGCGGCGTCAGCCCTCGTCGCTTGGCCTCGTCGGCGCTCATCACCACCACTGCCGCTGCGCCATCATTGACGGAGGGAGCGTTGCCGGCCGTGATCGTGCCGTCTTTTTGGAACGCCGAGCGCAGCTTGGGCAGCTTGGCGATGTTGCCCCGCATGGGTTCCTCGTCGTCGCGCACCTCGACCGGGTCGCCCTTGCGCTGCGGCACCACGACCGGCTCGATCTCCTCGGCGAACAATCCCTCTTTGACCGAGGCCTGTGCTCGCCGGTAGCTCTGGGCCGCGAACGCATCCTGGCGCTCGCGATCGATCTTGCGCTCCGAGGCACAAAGCTCGCCCGCCTTGCCCATGTGATAGTTGTTGTACGGATCCCATAGGCCGTCGTGGACCATCCCGTCCACGAGCTCGCCGTTGCCCATGCGGTACCCGGTCCGGGCCTTGGGCAGGTAGTAGGGCGCCAGCGACATGTTTTCCATGCCGCCCGCGACCAAGATCTCGGCGTCGCCCGCCTTGATCATCTGGGCGGCCAGCATCACCGTCTTGAGACCCGATCCGCAGACTTTGTTGACGGTGAGGGCGCCGACCTCTTTCGGGACCCCCGCGGCCATCGCCGCCTGACGGGCGGGAGCCTGGCCGATACCGGCCGGGAGCACGCACCCCATCAACACTTCGGAGACATCCGCCGCGTCCACTCCGGCCCGCTCGAGCGCAGCCTTGATGGCGATCCCGCCGAGCTTCGGTGCCGACACGGTGGACAGCGCTCCCCCAAAGCTACCGATCGGGGTACGGGCGGCACTGACGATCACGACTTCGCGAGACATGGGCATGCCCTCTTTTCGGCCCAACGAGTTTTTCTCGGACGGCCCCTCCGTCCGGGTGCAGCACCGGGCCGCTCGCCGACTTAGCACGGGCCCCCGCCACAGCAAATGTGTTTGGTCACGGGCACTTAGCGCCGTTCATGCCGCCCCGTGCCCCTTGTCTCGCAACCCGTCGTACGTCCCGCGCGCACTGGTCTTGACGCCGCGCGGTCGTCGACGCATAAAGCGTTCCCGTCGCGGCGGGACCACCCCCCGCGACCGCCTTCGTCGAGGTAGCTCAGCTGGTTAGAGCGAGGGATTCATAACCCCTAGGTCGGCGGTTCAAGTCCGCCTCTCGGCACCCACCACACGGCGTTCCCTCGGGAGCGCCGTTCTTGATTCCGCAAGTGGATCAAGTCTGGCTCGAGTTTTCGGGACGGCCAGCGGTGGGATTTCATGGCGTCGTGGAGGCGCGGGCGCGGAGGCTCGACACGGCAACCTTGCGGACGGCCGCGCGGCGAACGCGCGACGGTGGGGGTCGATGAACCACGGCGGAGGGTTGGCCTGGCCCATGCTTCGCGCGGTCAAGGTTTTGGGAGGCGATGCGCTCATCTGGAGTAGGCGGCTTCGCTCGTTTGGGTGCGCCCGGGTACAGCGACACCCCGGAGGGGTCGGCGATGGCTCGTGGTGTCGCGTGGTGCGTCGTGATGCGCAGGGTCGGCGGGCCTGGAAGTCTCCCGCGGAAAAACAGCGAGGGCCGAACCGGCCTTGATGAGGGCGAATCCCGGGCGAGCGAAGGGGGTGGGTCTCGAGGTGCCATCCCGCGTCGGTTGCGGCCGAGGGGGGCGTGCTAGCCTTGAAATCCATGTCGATCGACCAGGCACGGGCGTTGATGTTGGCGCTACCGCCCAGTGAGCGGCTCGCGTTCGCCGTCGAGCTACTCGAGAGCACCGAGCCCGAGGACGACGGCGTCGAGCAGGCGTGGGAAGACGAGATCGGGCGTCGGGTCGAGCGCATCGACCGGGGTGAGGCACAGATGCTGTCGAACACCGACGTGCTGGCCCGCATTGGACGAACGCCTCGATCGTGACGCGCATCGTGTGGTCCTCGGAGGCCGCTGATGAGCTGGAGGAGGCGCATCGGTGGTACGCCGAGCGAAGCCCGGCGGCCGCGGATGGCTTCGCAGACGAGGTCGTGCGCGCCCTTGCGGAGATCGAGGAGGCACCGGCTCGCTGGGCGATCGCAGGGCACGGAACGCGGCGATTTTCGCTACGGCGATTTCCGTTCACGCTCGTCTATCGCTGGCAGCCCGATGGCGGCGTGGTCGAGCTCATCGCGGTGGCCCACGGCAAGCGACGGCCAGGGTACTGGCGCGATCGGTGAGAGTGAACCCGCTGGTAGGGGGCCGCCACTCGGCGTCACCATGAGCTATCCAGTCCACCATCGCGGGTTGGTGGCAAAGCCTTCGTTCTCTCGCTCTCGGCGGTCCCGGCAATCCGCGCGCGTCTCGGGCGAGTCGCCACACGCCTTCGCGTCTCCAGCCTTCGCGACACGATGCAGCGGCAGGTTCAGCTTCCGGATGTCCTCGTCCCCTCCTCGAACCCATCCGTACAGCTCGCTTCGCAACCACGCAACGTTGCGAGCAATGATGGAGTGTCCGGTACGAGCGTTGACCATCGCCGCAATCGCGCCGTAGCTAGCGAGGCATCCCGACGGGATATCGTCGATCACCCGAAACGCATGCAGACGCCAGTCATCCGGCCAGCGCTCGAGCCAGGACATGAGGTCCTCGTAGGCCCATTCCTTCGGTGTGTTTTCGTTGCTCATCGCCAGTGCTGTCGCGGCCCCAGCTCGCGCAGGGTCTCCTTGCGGTCGTCATAGTCGGGCATGGCGGCACCAAGCCGGGCCCGATCTGCGAGCACCATGACCTCGGAGGTCATGGCGGGCATCACGGGCGCGGGCCACCATCCGGACATGCCCAAGCTCGCGCTTCCGCTGGTCGCGTTCCTCGCCTTCACGACCTACACGGCGACGGTGGTCGTCGAGCATGGGATCTCCGCCGTCGTGCCCGTTGCCTCGGCCGGTGGTTGGTCGACACAGATTTTCATCGACCTGGTGGTCGCCATGGTGGGCTTCCTCGTGCTGGCGGCACCCGACGCCCGACGCCGCGCAATCACGCTGTGGCCCTACGGAATCGCGATCGCGGCCGCAGGCTCGGTGGGGATGCTGGCGTACTTCGTCCGCCGCGCGCTGGGCTCACCACCCGCGGGCCACGACGCATAGCCAGCACCCGCCCAAACACGACGGGAGCGGCAGGTGACGGGCGCATCCCGTCACCCCTGCCGTTGCGCTCGACTATGGATCGATGACGGTGAACTCGCCCGTCATCGGTGCATGGAACTGGCAGTTGTAGAACAGAGTCCCGGGAGCATTCGCCGCGACGTTCCAGGTGAGCACGCCGTTGGTCGTGCCGTTGCCGTTGACGCCATCACCGTAGCTGTTGGCCATGCCCGTGCCCTGCACGGTCTTGATCAGGAACGGGTGACCGGGGGTGGCGATGGTGAAGGTGTACTCGCAGCCGCGCACGACGGTGAGCGAATCGTTGTTGACGCCGTCGATGATGTAGGCGCCAAAGCCCATGTTGGCGACGACGAAGTCCGGTCCATCACCCGCGGAGCAGTCGACGTTCATGCCACCGCTGCTCGAGCCAGCTTCGCCGCTGCTGCTGCCGTCGCCCGTGCTCGCCGCTCCGGTGCTGGTACCGGGGCCCGTCGTGTCGGACGAGGTGGTACCGGGGCCAGGCCCAGTGCTGGTGCTGTCGACAGCGCCGCTGCTCTGCGAACCGGTGCTGGCGGGCGGCGGAGTCGTGCCCGTGCTGTCGTTGTTGGTGTTGGTAGTGGTCGGGGCGGCGGCAGTACTGCCGCTACTGCTGTCGTTGGAGGGTGCCGGGTCGGAACTGGGACACCCCACCAAGCCGAGACACGCGAGCAGACAGGAACGAGAAGACCAAGAACGCATGGCAAGCACTGTACCCACTGCCGCCCCCAGAGGGGATGCCCGCCAACGCCGCCACGTGAGAACCCCCGGGGTGTCCGGTCAGTCGGCGGACCGGCGCTGCATCCACCGCAGGCGCGCCAACGTCCATGCTGGCGCGTGATGTCGCATCTCCAACACGAACACATCGTCGCCATAGCCGACGCACAACCAGTGACCGCCTGGCGTGCCATCACCACATCGCCGCAACGTGGGCTCAGCGGCGCGCAGTAGCGCCATCCACATGCCGATCTGACGAGTGGAAAACCCGAGGCCTTCGACCATCGCCAACGTGAGGTAGGTGGAGAGCCAACGCTTGGCCGTCGTGCGCACGTCGGGGTCGAGCAGCCAGTTGAGAGCCTCGGCGTCGTGGGCCGCAGGCTGATCGGGGGGCGCGAAGACGGCGACCTCGGTGAACTCGGGATCTGCGGGCGCCGCTGCGTGCGGCAGGGCCTCGAGTTCCTGGTTCCAGGCGGCGGCCACCCGGGGACCATGGCGCCCCTGAAGCTGTCGCAGCGCCCCCCGCAAGCGCTCCTCGTCCACCGTCATTCCGTCGCGCACCGGGTGAATCCGGCCGTCGGCAAGCTGGCGTCGGTCCTCGTCGAGGGCCGCACGCGGTCCCGCACCGATCTTGGCCGTCGCGGCGGGAGAGTCAGCGTCAGGGCTCTCACCACAGCTGACCGAGCCAAGGGCGAGACCCAGCAGCCACGTCCGCATCGTAGGCCGACCGCGGTCTGGGCGTGGGCAATGTGGCGTGGACCCGCGCCGCGCACCCGGCTGGCGGTCGTCTGCGCCCATGCCCGCCGAGTGACGCCGCTGCCCTTGGCTCGCACTCACTGCAGTGCGTCTCCTCGAAGAAATTGGGCCGCCTGCTGCAGCACCGCGGGCCGCCACTGCAAGAACGCATGCAGGCCCTTGACCACGGTCGGCTCGACTCCGGGCAGTCCCATCTCGGCCACGGCCACGACGCCATCGTCATCGCCCGAGAGCCAACGATTGAAGCCCCGGGGATCGCCGCGCCCACCTGCGAGCACGAGCGCATCGGCTTGGTCGGGGAGCCCGGGCATCTGCTGCACGCGCTCGGGCTGCAGCTGCTCGGTGGCGTCGCCGTACAGCAGGCGCATCGCGGGGTTGTTGCGGTTGCGCTGGGCCAGCGCCGCGCCTCGGTTCGGGGGCGACAGCATCACCACGCGGTAGCGCTCGGCATGCCGGCCCACGTGTTGCTCGAGGTACGCCCGCACCACCAATGCACCCATGCTGTGGGTGACAAAGCCCAACACCGGCACCGGCTGCGCATCGAACCGCCCCTCGAGCCAGTCCGCGAGGGCATCGCCGTGGGCC
>JAHZJA010000459.1 GCA_022601155.1 Deltaproteobacteria bacterium
GACCCCCGAGGAGATCGAAGACCACGCACGCCGCATGCTCGACGATCCCAAGGCGCACCGCATGGTCGAGCACTTTCACGAGCAGTGGCTGGGCACGATTCGCCTCGCCTCGCTCGACAAGGACGTCACGGTGTTCCCCAGCTGGACCGGCGAGCTGTCGCTCAAGCAGGCCCAGGAGGTCGCCGCGTTCGTCGACCATGTGTTCTTCGAGGACGACGCCACCCTCCAGACCCTGCTGACGGCCCCGTACACCTTCGTCGACGCCGAGCTCGCTGGGTTCTACGGCATCGATACCCCCGGCGGCACCGGCCTGCAGAAGGTCGAGCCCACGCAGGGCGAGGTGGCGGGCATCCTGTCCAAAGGGGGAATCCTGTCGGCCTACTCCAAGGCCAACCAGACCAACCCCATCGCGCGCGGCATCTTCGTGCGCGAGCACCTGCTGTGTCAGCTGCCTCCCCCGCCGCCCGACGACGTGGAGCTGATTCCGCCGCAGCCCGATCCCAACGCGACCACCCGTGATCAGTACGAGCAACATCGCGCCGACCCGGCGTGCAAGGGCTGCCACGCGCTGTTCGATCCCATCGGGTTCGGGTTCGAGAACTTCGACGCCGTGGGGCGCTGGCGCGAGACCGAGAACGGCTTCGACATCGACGCTTCGGGCGAGGTCACCGGGCTCCGAGATTCCACGGGGGAGTTCGAGGGGGTCGTCCAGCTGGGCACCACCTTGGCCAGCAGCGAGGAGGTCGGCCAGTGCGTCGCCCGGCAATGGTTCCGGTTCGCCTACGGGCGCACCGAGTCCGCCACCCTCGACGGCTGCAACATGGAGACGATCGACGCTGCGTTCGCCGAGTCGGGCTACGACATGCGCGAGCTGCTGATCGCCCTCACCCAAACCGATGCATTCCTCTACCGCACGGCCTACGCGGCCGAGGGAGGTCAGTGATGAAGACGCTGTCTCGCCGCACCTTGCTTCGTGGAGCCGGAGGCATCGCCATCGGCCTTCCTCTGCTCGACGCGATGATCGGCCGCAGCCATGCGGGCCAAGAGGGCCCCACGCCGCGCTTCATCGTGTTCTTCTCCGCCAACGGCACCATCGCCGAGCGCTGGTCCCCGGTCGGCACGTTCGACGATTTCGTGCTCGATGATCCGAGCGATCCCAACCGGATCCTCGCGCCACTGGAGCCCCACCGCGACCACCTGCTGGTGCTCGAGGGTCTGGACATGCAGTCCCGGCAGCACGGGCCCGGCGGCAACGGCCACGACCTGGGCATGGGGCACATGCTCACCGCCACCGACTTGGTCGTCGGGCCCAGCGGAGTCGGCGAGTTCAGCCACCTGCCCGACGGCACCGTCGGTGGCCCCTCCATCGACCAGGCGATCGCGGATGTCATCGGCACCGAGACCGCTTTTCGCTCGATCGAGTTCGGGGCGCGGGCGCTGCTCGACCTCGACCGTCAGCTCACCAGCCGCATGTGTTACCGCGGCTCGTTCGAGGTGCTGCCGCCGGAGAATGATCCACGCGCGGCCTTCGATGCCTTCTTTACGCAGCTTGGTGCAGACCCGGCAGAGCTCGCACAGCTGCGCGCCCGGCGGCACAGTGTCCTCGACCGCGTGAAGGAAGATTTCAATCAGCTCGATGCCAAGCTCGGCGGCAACGATCGGCAGAAACTCGAGGCGCATCTGCAGGCGATTCGCGAGATCGAGCAATCACTCGATGCCGAAGGTGGACCGCTGGCGGGGTGTGCCCTGCCCGAACTCCCCAGCTTGGACGACAACTTCGATCCAAACGCCAACGACAATTACCCATTGGTCGGTCAGCTTCAGATGGACCTGATGACGATGGCCTTGGCCTGCGACATCACCCGGGTGAGCAGCCTCCAGTGGTCGACCGCGCAAAGCGGCGTACGCTTTACGTGGCTGGGGCAGAACGACAGCCACCACAGCCTGTCGCACGAAGCGGACAACGACGCCGATGCGCGCGCGCAGCTGACCGCCATCAATCATTGGTACGCCGAGCAGTTCGCGTACCTGCTGACCAAGCTCGAGGGACAGGCCGAGGGCGAGGGCACATTGCTCGACAACACGGTCGTCCTGTGGGTCAACGAACAAGGCAACGGTGACACGCACAGTCGAGACGAGATCCCGTTCGTGGTGGCCGGAAACTACGACGGTCGGCTCCAACCCGGCCGCTGGTTGCAGTATGATCAGCGGGCGCACAACGATCTGTACCTGTCGCTGCTGCAGACGTTCGGTTCGAACGCGTCGACCTTCGGAAACCCCGAGGTCAACGGCGGCCCGCTGACGAACCTCTAGCGCGAAGTTTCTCTCCGACCCCAACGGAGGGCGACGTCCCTCCCCTGGGCGTCGCCCTCATTTTTTGGGACGGGTAGGCGGCTCCTCACGGCCGCAGCGCGACGGCGGTGAGGATCCACAACGCCATCAGGGCACGGCCGCCCGTGCCCTGCGGTACACCATCGGCATGGCGTACACGCTGGTCACCCTTGCCGGAGACGGCACCGGTCCCGAGGTCATGGCAGAGGGCATGCGCGTCCTCCACGCGGTGTCAGAACCGCTGGGCATCTCCTGGGATATCGACGACATCGCCTGCGGCGGCCAGTACTACCTCGAGCACGGCGACAGCGACTGGCCCGAGGGTTCGGAGCAACGGTGTGCCAAGGCCGACCTCATCCTGTTGGGCGCCGTCGGCTGGCCCGACCCCAACGGCAGCGGTCCCGTGCTGATGAGCAACGGCCACATGGCGGGTCACTCACCCGTCATCGGCAACCGGCTGCGGCTCAACCTCTACGCCAATGTCCGGCCGGTCAAGCTCTACGAAGGCGTGCAGCACCGCATCCACGGCGCCCACAAGCAAGTGTGGGAGCCGGGCCGGGTCGACATGGTGTTCCTGCGCGAGAACACCGAGGGTCTGTACGCCCCGACCGGCGGCAAGCTCGAGCCCGGCGGTAAGACCGACGTCGCCATCGACACCCGGGTGATCACCCGTCGGGCGAGCGAGCAGATCATTCGCCACGCCTTCGAGCTGTGCAAGCGACGGGGCACGGGCGCACCCAAGGACGGCAAGATGCGGGTGACCGCCATCGTCAAGGACAACGTCCTGCACGGCTGCCAGTTCTTCCGCGACGTGTTCTTCGAGATCGGCGAGGAGTATCCCGAGATCGAGAAGGACACCGCCATCGTCGACGCCTTCACCCAGTGGCTCATCGGTCAGCCCGAGTACTACGACGTGTGCGTCACGACCAACATGTTCGGCGACATCGTCACCGACCTGGCCAGCGTGCTGCAAGGCGGCATGGGCATGGCGGTTGGTTGCAATGTCGGCGATGACCACGCCATGTTCGAGCCGATTCACGGCTCGGCGCCGAAGCATGCGGGCAAGGACAAGGTCAATCCCATCGCGATGATCTTGGCGACTGGCGAGAGCCTGCGTTGGCTCGCGGACAAGAAAGACGACGCCAACTTGCGCAAGGCCGGCGACAGCATCGAAGAGGCCGTGAAGGCGGTGCTCGCCAAAGGCGAAACGCTCACCTACGACCTGGTAGGCAATGAGCGCGCCTCCAAGATGAGCGAGGTCACCAGCGCCATCATCGTCGAGTTGGCATCGCGGCTCGGCGGGCACGCCTAAAAAAGACCCAACCCCGTTGGCTACGCCGCTGAGGTTGGGTTTGCGGCTTGGGTACGCCCTTGTTTGGGCTATTGGGGCTTTTGCTGGTTGGCTGCCACTTTGCCCTGCTTGCTACCCGCCGCGCCCGGGGCCTTGTCGCTCTTGGGCTTGAGGGTGAGATCGGCGAGCTTGTCCTGAAGGTCGATACTGAGGGTCATCTGCTCGCCCTTCAGTTCGCTCAAGTCGAGCGTGGCTTGTTGCATCCTGTTGGAGATCTCTTCCATCTTCCTCGATAGGTGCTGGCGTAGCTTGGCGGCTTGCGGAACCTTGCGGA
>JAHZJA010000460.1 GCA_022601155.1 Deltaproteobacteria bacterium
CAGCTCCAGCTCCAGCTCCAGCTCCAGCTCCAGCGCGTCGACCGGCCCCGACAACAACCCGATGCAGCTCGCGCGCAGGCCCTGGCGCTACTATCGACGTTTCCCCTACGAGGGTGGGGCTCGGGGCTATGTGCACAAAGACGTCACCGACGACCGCCCTCCCCGCTTGTACGCCGCCCGATTTTCATTCGAGGGCGCATGGCAGGGCGACGGCCTTTGGCGGACGGCCGGCGGCGGACGGGTGGACGGACGACTGCTCAGCGTCGACGGAGATCTCTCGTACTACCTCGAACCCGCCGCCCACGATGCCCTCTACCTGGGGACCGGCAATGTCTCGGTCGTGCTGATCCGCGAGCGTCGAGCCATCTTCCGCATGGGCGGCGGCTTCAATACGATGATCGACGGCCGCGTCCCGGGCGAGGGTCGGCGGGAGTACGCACTCGGGTGGAACACCACCGCCAGCCTCGATCTGTTTCCCACCTGGCCCATCGTCGTTTCCGCACGCGCCGATCTCGGCAAGCTCTACGCCGCCTGGATGGGCCGAGCCCGAGGCACGGTGGGCGTGATGCTGTGGAGAATGGAGTTCTACGGCGGCTACGAGCACACCCAGGTGGGCTCGGTCGGTATGGGCGGGCCCACGGTGGGGGTACGGCTTTGGCTCTAGCCCGGCTCGTGTCGAGGAAATGTGGTTCTTTGACCCACGTTGACATGCAACCTGCCACCAACAGGCTCGTCTGAGGGGGCGATGCACACGGTACTCGCACGATTCGCCGTCCTCCCCCGGGGTCTGATGACGGTTGCCGTCACAGCCGCGGCCGCGACCGCGCTGGTCGCCGTGTGCGGGCTGGTCATGTGGATGATCCTCAATCCACGCCGTGCCCGAAGCCGCGCGTAATGCACATCGCGGCATGAGTTTCCCTGGCTTTTCTTGATCGTCGTCGATTCTCAAACAGAGCAACTCCCTGTCCGTTCCTCGGAGCCCCGAAGCGAGAGCCGCTTCGGGGCTCTTCGTTCGTGGGGCCGCCGCTTCGAAAATCCCTACGCCCTGCGCCAGGCCAGTGCCTTACCCTAGGGCCACGTGCCTCGTGATCCCCTTCGCATTGATCGCGGAGGCACCGATTGGATCGAACGGATGCCCATGGCTTGGCGAGCTCTACGTCCCCTGCTTTTCCTGTGTCTCACCGTCGTCTCGAGCGGGTGTACGGACACCCCCACCGAAGTCGCGACAACCGAGGCTTCGAGCGGTGCTTCGGTGTCGACCGGCCCCGGAGTGCCGCTGACCACGACCAGCGGCACGACCGTCGTCGCCGACGGCACCACGACCGCAAACACCACCGAGGTCCCTCCCGCGACCGATGGCGGGCAAGACTGCTGCAGCCCGCACGCATCGCCCGGGTGCGAAGATCCGGACCTGGCGGCGTGCGTGTGCGAAACAGAGGCATTTTGCTGCGCATTTTCCTGGGATGAAGACTGCGTCGCGGCAGCCGAGCAGTGCGGGGGCTGTGGCGCGGCCACGACAGAGCCGGGCACCACCACCGCGCCGGTCGAGACCACCACCGCGGGCGGAGACGAGTGCTGCACGCCGTCGGGAAGCCCGGGCTGCGCTGCCGATCCCGTCATCGAGGCCTGCGTGTGCGGCACCGATCCCTTCTGCTGCGACAAGCAGTGGGACGGGATGTGTGCCGATCAAGCGGAGATGTGCGGGGCCAACTGCGGACCGGTGGGCGGCGGCGGCGACTGCTGTGCCGCCAACGGATCGCCGGGCTGCGACGATCAGCCCACCACCGATTGCGTCTGTGCCCTCGACCCGTTCTGCTGCGACAACGAGTGGGACGACATCTGCGTCGGGCAGGCGCAGTACGCCTGCATGTTCGACTGCGGCCTGCCTGCACCAGGCGGTGATTGCTGCGCTGCCCACGATGGCCCGGAGTGCGACGACCCGGCGGTCACGATGTGCACCTGCGACCAGGACCCCGCCTGCTGCGTGTTGCCCTGGGACGATGGCTGCGTGCTCACGGCGGTGAACTTCTGCGGGCAGGTCTGCCCTGGCATCGACCCGCTGGACCCGTGCTGCTTCGAGCAGCCCGGGGCTGGTTGCGCTGCCAACCCCGCCGTCGAGGCGTGCGTCTGTGCGCTGGATGCTTTTTGTTGCAGCACCCAGTGGGATGGCATCTGTGTCGACGGAGCGGTGAACAACTGCATGCTCGACTGCGGGGGTGGCATGATGCCGCCCGTCGGGATGGGCGATTGCTGTGCAGCCAACGGCTCGCCCGGCTGCGAGCTGGCCGACGTCGAGAGCTGCGTGTGCGGCGTCGACCCGTTTTGTTGCAGCGTGGACTGGGACGGTCTGTGCGTCGACGTCGCCAACAACGACTGCGGCGGCTGCATGGGCGGCGGTTCGGGCTCGGGTTCCGGCTCCGGTTCGAGCGGCGGCTTCCCGCCCGGCGTGGGCGACTGCTGTGCCGTCAACGGCTCGGAGGGCTGTGACGACGCGGCCGTTCAAGACTGCGTGTGCCAGGGCCTGCCGTTTTGCTGCAACAACGACTGGGTGCAGCAGTGCGTCGACGAGGCCAACCTCAACTGCATGGCCGGCTGCGCTCCGTAAACCAGCATCGGGCACGCTGGGCTGCCCGCCGCGCACCGCCGTCCACCTGCTTGGCCTGTGGTGCCTAGGGAGGCGAACCGCTCGATCGTACGCGCTAATGCACGCCTGCGGCCGCCCATGGCGGTGTCGCTCAGCGCTCACAGTGCGCCCGGCACAGCTTCGGCCTCGCTCCTACCCATGAACGGCCCCAGACGCACCTTGGCACCTACGATCGAGCGGTTCGCCTCCGTAGCCCTGCGTCTCGCGATACGACGGCCCACTACGCCGGCCGCCACCCACCGCGATCCAACTGCTTGGCCGTGATGGCCAGGGGCTTGCTACGGCGCCGCTCCGAACGGCTGCTCGAGGCTGCTCACCAGGGGCCCGAAGACCTCGTGACCATCTTCGGTGACCGCGACGATGTCCTCGATGCGCACCCCAAACTGCCCGGGCACGTAGATCCCGGGCTCATCCGACATCGTCATCCCCGGCTCGAGCTTCCGGGTGGCGTCCTGGACCAGGTACGGATGCTCGTGGAC
Organism: Deltaproteobacteria bacterium; assembly: GCA_022601155.1. Lineage (GTDB taxonomy): Bacteria > Myxococcota_A > Polyangia > Nannocystales > Nannocystaceae > Paraliomyxa. Next base: position 3,124 of record JAHZJA010000460.1, read on the forward strand.
CTCGAGTCCGATGCCATGACCGAGCCGATGGGTGAAGCGGTGGTAGCCCGTGCCGAAACCCGCCCGCTCGATCACGGCCCGCGCGGCCGCGTCGACTTCACCACACGCCACCCCGGGAGCAATCGTGGCCAGCGCCGCGGCCTGAGCCTCGGCGACCGTTGCCCAGGCCTTGCGGGCAGGCTCCGAGACATCGCCGGGCGCCCACGTGCGGGTGATGTCGGAGCGATAGCCGTGCAGAGCCCCCCCGGTATCGACCAGCACCAGGTCGTCGGGGCGGAGGGCACGGTCGTCCGCGGTGCCGTGGGGGAACGCAGCGTTGGGACCGAACAGCGCCAGCACCCAGACGTTGGTGAGCCCCGCCTGCATCTGCGCGGCTCGGATCCTCTCGGCGAGCTCGGACTGTCGCATCCCAACCGGGACCCCGGCCTCGGCCACCAACCGCAACGCTGCCTTGGTGGCCTCGTTGGCGCGACGGAGCCGGGCAAGCTCGGCGGGCTGCTTGCGCATCCTCTGCCCCTGCACGACGGCGGCTCCGCTCACCACCCGACGTGCCCCCAACGCGGTGGCGAGCCCGTCGGAGATGAAGTGCCGGATGTTCTCGTCGACCGCGACCGTGCCCCGGCCACGGCCTCGCTCTGCGAGCCCCGCTGCGAGCACGTCGTAGGGGCTTTGATGCTCCTGCCACGGCAGGACCTGGGCGTCGCCCCCCAGCTGCTCCCGCGCGGTACGTTGCTCGAACCCCGGCACGACCCACCACGGCTCGCCATCGCGGGGCAGCGCCAGCAGGAACGGACGCTCGCTTCGCCCCCAGCGGACCCCGGATAGATACTCCATCGTGGGTCCCGGCTCGACCACCAGCAGCGCGTGCCCGGCATCGGTCAGAGCCTTTCGCATGCGCTCGCGATGCCCCTCGCGCTCGGCCGCGTCGGGCGGCGGCACCCCCTCACAAAACCCGGTCAGTGAGGCCCAAGGCTCGACCGGTGGTGCCGCCGTGGCGCTCGGCGGTGCGCCGACGGGCAGCGGCGATCCGCTGACGTCGGACAGCGGCGGCCGACTGGGCCCCGAGACTCGCGCAGAAGTGCGGCACGCCGCCAGCGTTCCCGCCATGCCCATCGCTGCCGTACCGAGAACCAAGTCACGCCGTCGCACGGCGGCAGCTCAACCCACGCAGCCCCCCGGGTCAAGCCGAGCGGGACGAAGGCCGGGCCAGGCGTTGCTGGGCCATGGTCACTGCGACCTTCGTGGGGGGCTGATCGGTGCGAGCGGCCTGCTCCAGCACTGCCGTCAACGTCCCCTCGATCGTCGCGATCGCATCGGCGACCTGGCGCCGCACCGCGTCGTCGACCCCGTGCTGCACGGTGAGCACACCTTCGATCACGGCACCGGCGCTCACCACCACATCGGGCGCGTGCACGATGCCCCGCGCATGCAGCCGGCCTGCGTCGGCCGCGGTGGCGAGCTGATTGTTCGCCGAGCCGCACACCGCCCGGCACTGCAGCCCTGCGATCGTCTCGGCATCGAGGCCATGCCCCGTCGCGCAGGGCATCAACACATCGCAGCGCTCGCGCAGTACCTGCGACGGCGGAACGATCACCACGCCCCGCTCGGCCGCGGCCTGACAGGCGGTCGGGTCGAGGTCGGCGCCCACCACTTCCACGCCTCGTTCGACCAACGTCGCCGCCAACGAACCGCCGACCGAGCCCAGCCCTTGAATCACCACCCGTCGACGGCCTTGCGCGGGAGCACCCAGCACCTGCCACACCGCGCGAAGGCCCGCGTCAACGCCCGCCGCCGTGGAGGCTCCCGCGTCGTTGCCTTCGGGATTGACGTGGCGGCACGTCTGCCGGATTGCGGCCAGCTGCGTCGCGCCCGTGCCGAGGTCGGGGCCGCAGACGTAGCGCCCCCCGAGAGCCTCCAGTTCCTCACCCAGCGCGGCATAGGCCGCGAGCCAGTCGATCGACGCGTCGTCGACCGGCTGCATCACCACCGTCTTGGCCCCACCCGCGGCCAGACCCGCGAGCGCACACTTTTGGCTCATGGCCTCGGCCAGCGCCAGTGCGTCGGCGAGGGCTTCGGCTTCGCTGGCGTACCGAAGTCGCCGAATCCCACCGAACGCCGGGCCCCTGTGCGTGGAATCGATGGCGACGATGGCACGCAGCCCCAGCCGTGGCCGCTGCACGACCAGCAGCCGCTCATAGTTGCCACCCGGCCCTCGTCGCTCGAACAGCATCTGGCGGTCGTGCCCGGCTTGCGACCGTCAAGACCCGCCGAGCAGCCGCATCTTTTGCTGGCTGAACTCTTCTTCGGTGAGCAGCCCCGAGATCCGCAGCTCGTTGAGGGCCTCGAGCTCCGTCTTGAGCTGGTCGACGTTGCGAGACGCCGTACGAGGTGCTGCCCCCTGGGCCTGCGGAGGACCTGCCTGCGGTTGCCCACCGGGGCCGTAGGGCGAGGGCGGCTGTCCGTACCGCGGCTGACCGTAGCCCGGCAGGCCGTAGCCCGGCTGCCCATACCCGGGCTGACCGTAGCCCGGCTGACCGTAGCCCGGCTGACCGTAGCCCGGCTGGCCATACCCGGCGGGCGGTAGCATGTTCACCACGACCGGAGCGGCCAGGGTGTGCGAGCCGTTGTACTGCCGGTTGAACTCGTCCTTCTCCATCAAGGCGAGCGTGATGAAGTCGATGAACCCCAGCAACGCGGGGATCCACGCCAGCACGAAGCTCAGCGTCATCACCAGATAGGCAATGCCGGCCCCCGTGCGACCAAGATAGAACTTGTGGACACCCAACGGCCCGAGAAACAGCGCCAACAAAGAGGCCGAGGTCTTGTCCTTCATCGTTGCGACTACGTCTCCGGTTGGTGCTTGAGCGCCTGGCGGTCGGCGAGGGTCATGGCTCCACCCGGCAGAGCGCTGCCGTATTCCGTGACCTGAGTACGGTAGAACCACTCGCCGGTATCGAGATCGAGATCTTCGACGACCTGGTTGGTCTCCTTCATGGCGACCAACGTCTCGAGCAACGCAGGCTCGGTCCATCGCAGAAGGGCGAGCAGGCCTTCGAACGTTCGGGCGCCGCCCTCGTCGAGCGCGGCCCGAACCCGGGTGATCCGCTGGGCCACGACCGTGGCCGGCGATGCGGGCGGCAGCGCAACCGCGGGTTCCTGTGCCTTGCGGTTTTGGCGCTTGAGCGCACCCAGCAGTGCGATCCCGGCCCCCGCCGACAACATGCTGCCCATCAGCACCAGCAGCATCAGGCTTCGCCCTAGCACCAGCATGCCGAGCAGCCCGAAGGTCGCCATCCCCACCCCCGCGACGATCATCGTTGCCGAGGAGGCAGGCGCCGCGTCGGCCATCCGCGCCAGATCGCTGCGCGGCTTGGCGGGCGTCGACGAGCCTACGGGCACCAGGCCAGTGGACCCTGCCTGTGCCCGATATTCGGCCACGGGGATGCGCGCCATGCCCATAAGCTAGCACTCACAACAACGGCCAGCGCCAAGAAAATCCAGCGGGGCGGAACCTGCGCGAAGCCACGCCCTCAGACACCGTGGGTCGCTGTGGCTCCAACTACGATGCGTCGTTGCATGCCGGGCCCATCATGGTCGTCCGATGTCGTACCCGGACGACCGACCGTGTCTCGCCGTCGAGCGTGAGCAACGCCACTGGGCAACGACCATGCGTCGGCGGAGGCGCTCCATCATCATGCGTGGAACTCGAATGGCGAGTTGTCTTCGAGCACGGCCCGTTGGGTAGAGAAAAGCCCGTGCTCACCATCACCAGTGACGAGGCCGTCTGCCGACGGCACCCCACCCCTCTTTGCCGTTGATCTCGATTCCGATGCCCCATCTCTTTGTCGACCAGCGATTGAGCACGCAGCGTCCTTTTTGGTACCGTTCACGCGTCTTGTCGAAGCTACGTTCGAATGCTCGGGGGTTGGGGGCCGCCGCAGTGGGGTTGGCCTTGCTCGCTTCCGGATGCGGCGCACTCGACCGCCTCGAAGACGGCGGTGCGACGGTGTTCGTGTTCGCGACGCATCACGCCACGCCTGAAAACGGCGGGTTTCCGAGCCGGGGTGAGCACGACATGCCGCGCCAGTTCGAGAGCGACCAGGGCTGGGGCATCACGCTGCTCGAGGCCTACGTGACCATAAGCTCGGTGACGCTCATCGGGTGCAACGGCACGGAGCGGCCGCTCAAGATGTTCTGGGGCCCGTGCCCCGAGGACCTGCGCGACGAGGACCTCGACACGTTGACCGTGGCGGGCAATCGCGTCAACGACGGTGACTACTGCACGCTGCGCATCGAGTACTCCCCGTACCAGACCCCGGTCATCGACGACGAAGACCAAGAGACCCGGCACCAGACGCCAACCAACGACAGCGTGCAGGGAGCCACCATCTACTTGAACGGCGGCGCGCGCATGGACGGCGACATGGAGTCGGTGCCATTCGAGCTGCGCTCCACCGCCAGCATGATCGTCGACCTCGACCTCAGCGAGATCGAGGATGGCCGGCCGCTCAACGTGGCGCACCGCGAGGACTTTCCCAAGGAGCTGCTGATCTCCAAGACGTACGATCGCTTCTTCGACGGAATCGACTTCGATGCGTTCGATCCGGCCGCGCTCGAGCAGGCGCTACCGGGCATCTTGCGGGATCAAACCCGTATCTCGGCGGGAACGCTGGTCGACCTCGACGACGACGAGGCGGCACCCTCCGAAGACAACTAGTCGCGATCCGCTCGCGCAGGCGCGGCGCCGCGCCGCACAACACCGACGCCACACGACAGGCTCGGCTCATGTCGTCGAGCGACGACCGCTTCCCACGCACGCCGTCGGCTACGCGGTGACGCCCCGTCTCGTACGGCGGAGAATCTACGCCCGGCGACGGCCGAGCCCTCGATGCGGCTGCGCGCCCACGTCCGTCGACTCGCTCGGGGCGCCGCCCCGGCGGCTTGGCCATCGCCCCCTCGGATGGCGCCCGCAGGCCTGCTCAGGGCACGTCGTCGAGCGACGGCAGCTTCGCGAGCGTGTCCTCGGATGGATCGTCGGCCGAGTCGTCGTCGCCCTCGGGGTCCTCGATCCCCTCGTCCACTGCCGCATCGGCGTCGGGGTCGGCCTCGTCGCCGTACAGGTCGAGCAACACATCGCCCGGCGGTAGCGCAGCGGGCGTAGCCTCGTCGACGGGCTCGGTGCCCGTCAGGAAGTACTCGTCGAGCGTCTTGCCGGTCGGTATCGGCTCCCCTGTCTCGGGGTCGAGCGTCACCGCGGTCGGTGCGAGCAGGCCCGAGGCCTCGTCGATACGCCGCACGCTGACCGTGGGCGGCGGCACGAAGTTGGCCGCCCGCGCGGTCTTGGTGGCCTCCATCGCGCTGAGCCACACGGGGATCGCCGAGCGCCCGCCCGTCTCGCCGCGGCCCAGCGGGAGCGGGGTGTCGAAGCCCACCCAGGCCACCGCGACCCGGTTGGGCGTAAACCCAGCAAACCATGCGTCCTGAGCATTGGCCGACGTCCCCGTCTTGCCCGCCACCGGGCGACCGAGCTGCTTGGCCTTGGCCCCGGTCCCCGCCCTGACCACCGAGGTCATCATGCTGGTGAGGATGAAGACGACGTCTTGGTCGAGCGTACGCTGGGGCTCGGAGGCGGGCACCCAGTCCTCCACGCCACCGATCTCCACGGCGGTAATGATCCGCGGCTCGATCCGCGTGCCGCCGCGCGCCAGGGTCATGTAGGCGCGCATCATTTCGAACGGAGAGACCTCGGTCGTGCCCAACGCCAAAGACAGGTGCCGCGGCAGCTCCGACTCCACACCGGCCGCATGGGCGAACGCATGCACGGCGTCGAAGCCCGTCTGGTCGAGCAGCTTGATGGCCACGGTGTTGACCGACTTGGTCAGCGCGTACCTCATGCGGATGTCACCCCGATAGACATCGCGCTCGTAGTTGGTGGGCTTCCACTTGTCGTAGATCTCCGGCGAGTCGGAGATGAGCGACGCCGCCGTCAGCTCGCGGCTGGCGATGGCCGCACCATAGATGAACGGCTTGAACGACGAGCCCGGCTGCCGCTTGGACTGCATGGCGCGGTTGAGCTGGGCGAGCCCGGGCTCGTAGCCACCGATCATCGCGAGCACTTCCCCGGTCTCGGTGTCGGCGACCACTGTCGCGGCCTGGGGCCCTCGGAGCTCCGCCTCGACCCAGCCGCTGGGGACCTGCTCCCCTTCCAAGCGGGTGACGAACACCTTGATGATCGCATCGGCGGGGAATTGCTCGGCGAGCGACTTGTCGGGCTCGCGAAAGCGAGACTCCGCGGGGACCCGGATGAAGACGGGCTGAGCGCCCACGTGACCGGTCACCGCGTCGTCGGGCAACGATGCTCCCGCCGGGCCCGGGCCGATGATCATGGGCACCCGCTTGCCGGGCTGCAGCGGACCCTTGTACTTGGCCGCCTTGTTGCGCGCACGCTGGCTGGCGGGGCTGAGGTCGCGGCCGTGGTGCTGGCGCTCGTCGAGATCGAGCAAGGCCTGGCGCAGACCCTCCCGCACCTTGCGTTGCGCGTCGAGATCGACGGTGGTGTGCACCGTGGCCCCCAGGTGCGCCACATCGTCCTCGCCGTAGTGTTCCCGCAGCTGACGTTTGGCCGCGTCGACGAATTCTTCGGCCCCCGCCTCGGCCGCGGCCGCCTCGCGTGGCTTGTCGAGCACGAGCTGCGAGAGCGTGGCGTCGATGTGGCGCTGGGCGTCGGCCTGCGCCAGGAAGCCGTGCTCGACCATCTGCCCCAGCACGTACACCTGCCGGGTCTTGGCGCGCTCGGGGCTCTTGTAGGGCGAGTCGCGGCCGGGCGCCTTGGGCAGCGTGGCCAGCAGCGCCGCCTGCCCCACGTCGATCTCGCGGACGCTCTTGCCAAAGTAGTAGCGGCTGGCTTCCTCGATCCCGTAGCGGCCGTGCCCCAGATAGATCTCGTTGAGATAGAGCTCGAGGATCTGGGTCTTGCTGAGCGCCTGCTCCAGCCGCCGCGCCAAGATGAGCTCCTGAACCTTGCGTTCGAAGCTGCGCTCGGGGGACAGGATGAAGGTCTTGACGACCTGCTGGGTGATGGTCGACGCCCCCTGACGGATCTTGCCCGCGCGGACGTTGGCCACGAGCGCCCGGACCATCCCCATGTAGTCCATGCCCTCGTGGCTGTAGAAGTCGGCGTCCTCGGCCGCGAGGAAGGCGTTTTCCACATGGCTGGGAATGTCCTCGTACTCGATGAAGGTGCGGCGCTCGGTGAACATCTCACCGATGAGCTGGCCGTCGCGCGCGAGGATGCGGGTGATCTGCGGGGGCCGGTAGTTCTCGAGCTTCTGCTCGTCGATCTCGGCCAGGTCGCGACCGTAGTACCAAAACACGCCCACCACCGTGCCCACGGCGGTAAACACCCCGAGCACGAACAGCGACGCGAGCACGACGAGCGTGATCTTGAGCCGACGCGATGGTCCGCGGGAGGGAGGGTTAGCAGCCATGGGTGCGCTCCGTCGGCGGGTGCACGAACATCGCCTTCACCATCCGGGGGTCGACGCTGGCCAGGTAGTAGCAGGCGCGGAGCCGGTCGCGATCGTCCGCGCACAGGTCACCGCGCTCACCGCTGGCTCGCTTGCGCCGCAGCACCTCGAACAACGAGACCGCCGCGGTCACCGACAGGTTGAGGCTCTCGCTCATGCCGACCATGGGAACGTGGAACGACACATCACACGCCTCGCGGGCGGCCTGGGACAGGCCGCGGGTTTCGTTGCCGAGCAGCAGGCACAGCGGAGCATCCACCGGCAAACGCGTGACCGGGACCGATCCATCCATGCTCGCCCCGGCGAGGGTCATTCCGCGGCGACGCACCTCGGCCAAAAACCCCGTGAGATCATGGTGGTGGCGGGTATGGACCCAGTGGAATGCCCCCTGCGTGGTGTTGCGTGCATGCAGCGCTCGGGGCTCGGCGGCGATGACGTGGACGCCCAGCACGCCGAATGCCTCGGCACTGCGTACCACCGCCGCGGCGTTGTGCGGATCGGACGGGGCTTCCACCGCCACGTGCACCCCGGCGACCCGTCCCGACACGACATGGTCGATCCGAGTGCGGCGGGCCTCGGTGAGATACGGGCCCAGCGCAGTCATGACCCGGTGGGCCCCGTGCTCGGCAACGAGCGCCTCGGCGGCGTGCAGGTCCATGGGCGCGCAAACCATCGCACAAGGTGTCCGCTCACGCGACCTTCGCATACGTGACCAACTCTGCGAGCGCGTCCTGGCACGCGCGCAGCTGAGGCTCCCGCCGACGCGTCGCCGCCTCGGGTACGCGAACGGCAATGCGGTCGGGCCCGAGCAGACTCAGGCGGCCCTCGGTGGCATCGGCGAGTGTCGCCGCCACCGCAGCGGGCAGCGGGGTGTCGGGGCCCAGCCGAATCGAGAACCGATTGCCGCGAAGCTCGAGCGCCTGGGCCCCCAGTGCCCGGCCATAGGTCTTGCACGCCATCACGAAGCCCAGGTGCACGGCCTCCATCGGGGGATCGCCAAAGCGGTCGCGGATCTCTTCCATCACCGCGGTCACGCCATCGATGTCGACGGCCGACGACAGCCGTCGGTACAGGTCCAGGCGCTGGCCCGTGTCTTCCACATAGGTGTCGGGCAAAAATGCCGCCACGTCGAACACCATCTCCGGGTCCGCCTCGTGCACGATGGGCTGCCCCCGCAGCTCCGCCACCGCCTCCTGCAAGATCCGCGAGTAGGCCTCGAACCCGATGGCCTGGATCTGTCCGCTCTGACGGCCCCCCAGGATTTCCCCGGCTCCGCGGATCTCGAGGTCTTGGCTGGCCACGTGGAAGCCCGAGCCGAGCTCCGCGTACTTCTGCATCGCCTCGAGCCGTCGTCGGGCCTCGGGCGACAACTTCTCGAGCGCGCCCACCATCAGGTAGCACGACGCCCGTAGCCGCGAGCGACCGATACGCCCGCGCAGCTGGTAAAGCTGGGACAACCCGAAGTTGTCGGCCCGCGCCACGAACATGGTGTTGGCGCGCGGAATGTCGAGACCGCTCTCGATGATGGTCGTGCAGACCAGGACATCGGCCCGATGCTCGACGAAATCGACCATCGTGCGCTCGAGCATCGGCCCCGGCACCTTCCCGTGCGCGACCAAGACCCGCGCTTCGGGAACCAGCGTCCGGATCCGGACCGCGTGCTCCTCGATCCCCATGATCTTCGGCACCACGTAGAAGACCTGACCGCCCCGCGCCAGCTCCTTGCGGATGCCATCCTCGATCACGGCGTCGCTGTGCCGGGTGAGGTGGGTCCGCACCGCCAGGCGATCGACCGGCGGCGTCATGATGAGGCTGATCTCGCGGATCCCCAGCAGGGACATGTGCAAGGTGCGGGGGATCGGGGTGGCCGACAGCGCCAACATGTCGACCTTGGTCTTGAGTCGCTTGAACCGCTCTTTTTGAGCCACTCCAAAGCGCTGCTCCTCGTCGATCACCACCAGGCCCAGCTCGCGGAACCGAACGTCGCGCGACAGCAACCGGTGGGTACCGACGACGACATCGACCGTCCCCTCGCGAATGTCCGCGACGATGCGCTGGCGGTCGACGCTGGGGACGAAGCGGTTGAGGTGCGCCACGCGGACGCCGAAGCTCTCCATCCGCTCACGGAACGTGTTGAAGTGCTGCTGCACCAGCACCGTGGTGGGCGCGAGCACGGCCACTTGCTTGCCCGCCAGCGCCACCCGAAACGCGGCCCGCAGCGCGACCTCCGTCTTGCCGAACCCCACGTCGCCACACACGAGACGATCGGTGGGCCGAGGGTTGCTCAGGTCCTGCTGCACCGCGTCGATGGCCTCTTGCTGATCGGGCGTCTCCTCGAAGGGGAAGGTCGCCTCGAACGCGGCGTAGGTCTCGTCGGGCGGCGGGTAGGCGTGTCCGTCGAGGGCCTCCCGCTGCGCGTAGATCTGCAGCAGGTCCTCCGCCATCTGCCGGACCTCGGCTCTGACCTTGCCCTTCTTGGTCTCGAAGGTAGACCCGCCCATCTTGTCCAGGCGCGGCGGCTTGCCCTCGGCGGACACATAGCGATCGATCTCACCGAGCCGATACACGGGCAGGTACAGGCGATCGGTGCCCGCGTACTCGACGAGCACGAAGTCTCCGGGCACCCCGCCCAGCGACAGCTTCGTCAGGCCCGTGTAGCGCCCCACGCCGTGCACCACGTGCACCACGTAGTCGCCGATGGAAAGCTGCGCCAGGCTACCCACCCCCGTGCGACGTCGACGGGGCCGGGTGCGACGGGTGGTCGTGCCGAACAGATCGGCTTCGCTGAGCACCAGCACGCGGTCGTCGGGCGAGCCGAAGCCGGCCGACAGCTCGCCTGCGACCACCTGGACGCGGGTGCGCCCCTCGGCTGGTCCCTCGAGCGACAGCGGTGCA